>CAYWDW010001126.1:0-1508 GCA_964457105.1 uncultured Heliobacteriaceae bacterium | reverse complement strand
TGGTGCGGAGTTGGAGGATTTGATCCCGTCAATGCGACTGGATGGCCGCGCCGCCATTGTCACGGGCGGCAGTCGCGGGCTGGGGCTGGCGATGGCTTTGACGCTGGCTGAAGCGGGCGCGGACGTGGCCATCATGGCGCGCACCGCAGGCGAACTGGCCCGCGCCGCCGAACTGATCGGGCAACGCGGCGTCAGGGCGCTGCCGCTCGCCTGCGACATCAGCGACACGGCGCGGTTGCGCGAACTGATCAATCAGGCGGCGGATCAGTTCGGACGGCTCGATATTCTGGTCAACGCCGCGGCGATCAATCTGCGCCAGCCGTTTGAGCATTTCACCGAAGCCGACTGGGATCGCCTGATTTCAATCAACCTCAAGGCTTCGTTCTTTGCGGCGCAGGAAGCTGTGAAATACATGCGCCGTCAGGGCCGGGGCAAAATCATCAACGTCTCTTCGATTGCGGCGCAGATCGCGGTGCCGAACATTTCGGCTTATGCGATCAGCAAAGGCGGCCTCCGGCAGATGACTGCGGCGCTGGCGGTCGAACTGGCCAGAGACAACATCTGCGTCAACGCCATCGGGCCGGGCCGCTTCTGGACGCAGATGACCGACAGCATTTTTTCTGACCCGCAGCTTTATGAAAGCGCTGTGCAGGTCATTCCGCTGGGCCGCCCCGGTCTGCCGTCAGAACTGGCCGGAGCCACGCTGCTGCTGGCGTCAGAGGCCGGCGATTACATCACCGGTCAGACGATCTACATTGACGGCGGCTGGCTGGTGAGCGTGCCGGTGAAGGCCTGAACAGCGCACGATGAACGATGAATCCTGTCACCCGGCAGGCAAAAAAAGTGGCGGCCATCAGCGAGTGATGACCGCCACGTCCATGCTTTGCATGACTGAATGATCAGATGTCGAGGTTCTTCACATCCAGCGCGTTGTCTTCGATAAAGCGGCGGCGCGGCTCGACCTGATCGCCCATCAGGACGGTGAAGATTTCATCCGTCTCAACGGCGTCATCAACCCGCACCTGCAGCAGCGTGCGCTTTTCGGGATCCATCGTCGTTTCCCACAACTGCTCCGGGTTCATTTCGCCGAGGCCTTTGTAGCGCTGAATGTGCAGGTCTTTTTTCGCCGCCTTCAGAATGTGATCGAGCAGTTCATCGCGCGAAGCGAGTTCGACCGAAGTGCCGTTTTCACCGACCGTGAAGGGCGGCACGTGAATCGGCGCAAGCTGTTTGTACAACTCGACCGAGCGCTGGAATTCAACGTGCGTCGCCAGATCCCAGTCAATCACCACGCGGCCACCGTTACCTGCCACCATCACTTCGATTTCAGACAGGCCGTGTTCCTCGTCCGAGGTCAGTTCGGTTTTGAAGCCGACTGCAGCCAGCGCGGCTTCAACCTGACCAAGCAGTTCTTCATCCGCGAACACATCGTGCAGTTTGCGACCATCCCGGTACAACAGGCCGGTGCTGCCGCTCAGGGCTTCGAGCATGGCATCCAGAATCCGCCG
>CAYWDW010001125.1:0-1510 GCA_964457105.1 uncultured Heliobacteriaceae bacterium | reverse complement strand
CTCCACGACGCTCTTCCGATCTCGGTGGTCGCGTCGTTGCTGAGGGCGCGCCCGAACTGGTGGCCAGAAATAAAAAGTCATACACCGGCCAGTCCCTGCGCGCGGCGCTGAACGGGTCGCTCAACGGTCGGCCCTGATCTGACAAAGTCCGGGGCAGGTTGTACAATGCCCGCGCAAACCGGGAGACAAGTCATGCGAGCCTTGAAAAAGTCTGCTGAAGAAATGAAGTTCACTTCCGCTGATCTGCTGCTGATGCCGGCTGACGGCAAGCGGTACGAAGTTATCGAAGGAGAACTCTACGTGTCACGACAACCCAACTGGCATCATCAATACGCCTGCACACAACTGCTGTGGGCCTTGCAGGACTGGAACAAACAAACCGGCCTCGGTGTGGCCAACAATGCCCCTGGCCTGATCTTTGCCGATGATGACGATGTGGCGCCGGATGTGGTCTGGGTCAGTCAGGAAAAGCTTGGCGCGATCCTGGGCGAGGATGGCAAGCTGCACGCCGCGCCGGAACTGGTCATCGAAGTCGCCTCTCCCGGCTGGGACAATCAGCAGCGTGACCGGCAGACCAAACTGAAACTCTATTCGCGGCGCGGCGTCCAGGAATACTGGATCGTGGACTGGCAGCAGCAGACCGTCGAAGTTTATCGTCGCTCAGGGTTCCGGCTGAAGCTGACTGGCACGCTGCTGCGCAATGACAAACTCACCTCCCCGCTGCTGCCCGGTTTCTCGCTTCAGGTGGCGGAACTGATGATGAAACAGCCGACCCCGAAGCGAAAGTAATCCGCCGCCCTGTCTGATGAAAGATTCCGTCACCGATCATTCCGCTTATCGCGCACTGCTTGAGCAGGTGGACGCGATGTCAGCGCGCCTGACTGAACGTTACCGCGCACATCTCAACTGCCGCGCCGGTTGCAGCGCCTGTTGTCATCATCACCTGTCGGTCTTTCCGGTTGAAGCCGCGCAGATCAGCAGCGCCATCGAATCGCTGCCAACTGAAACGCAGCAGACGCTGCAACGACAGGCCGCCGCCGTGCGCGAAGGCGAAGCGCGCCCTGAACTGGTGGCCTGCCCGCTGCTCGTCAATGACCGGTGCGCGATTTACACGGCGCGCCCGATTATCTGCCGCACGCAGGGGCTGCCGCTGCTTTACGAAGCCGAAGACGGTCATCAGGAAGTTGATTTCTGCCCGCTCAATTTCACGGCTGAAAATGCGACTGATGAACTGGATGAAACGCATCTGGTCCCGCTCGATGCGCTCAATCTGAAACTGGCTGCCGCCAATCTGAAATACTGCCGCAGCCTCGGCCTCAGTGAGGCCGCAGCGGTTCAGCGCCTCAGCATGGCAGACATCATTCGGCAGACCACGCGAGCATGAACTTCACCGAATCAGTTCAGTATCTCTACAGCCTCGGCCACGAAATGATGGCGGTGAAGCTGGAGCTTGAAAGCATTCGCGCGCTGTGTCACGGATCGCGTGACCGCTCACTCGCGGATTGAAGTC
>CAYWDW010001124.1:0-1511 GCA_964457105.1 uncultured Heliobacteriaceae bacterium | reverse complement strand
GGTCCCTGCAGGCGATAAAAGTTGATGCGCATCAGATTGCCAGGTTGCGGCGCGCGCTGGTCAATTTTGTCCAGCGGGATTTTCATGGCCCCGTACCACACCTTCTTTTCGCGGTCGAGCTGCGCTTTCACTTCATAACCTGAGTTCCACCGCATATCGTGCCTCGGCGGCTGAGGCTTGCGGTCAATGTCCAGATCAACCCATTCGCCCTGCGGTGACACCTGAAACTCGGTGTAACGTTTGATGTCATTGAAGTCAGTGCCGATGAACACTTCAGCCACGTCCCAGTCCCAGAGCTTGCTGGTTTCGGTGGTCGTTGACGGCTCCGGCTTCAGGTGCAGTTCTTCATACGGACAGATGAACAGAAAGTAGATGAATTTGTCAGTCCAGCGCGAACGAATTTCGGTGCGATGATTGGGCACAAGCTGACCGTGACTGTCGCGTTCGGCGATGACGCCTTTGATGCCGCGCCACTCCGGGGCGTGCGGATCAGCCGTCAGCGCGAAATCAGCTTTGGCGCGACGACTGACGATCAGCCCTGCACCATCGGCCTGAACGATGCCAGGCGTGAACGCATAAAGCAGCACGGTTACAGACAGCGCCAGCAGGCACAGTCTGCGCCGATGAAGTAAGCGATTCGTTTTCATCTTTTGTGGCTCCATTGATCTGAGCTGGTGAACTGCCGGGCATCATGTCTTAAATCGTGAATCGCCGCAATCCGTCATCGCCAGTCAGGGCCGATAAAGTTATGAAATTACTTCTGCCGGGTGTGATGTTGTTGCTGGCGGCTGTGACTGCGCACGGGCAGCGGCTGATGCGCTATGAAGACAGCCGGATTTCGATGGCCTGCGCGTATTCCATCGTCGTTTATGGCGACGAATCGCAGCCGCTGCCGCGCATCGTCAGCGAGGCGCTTGATGAGGTTGACCGCCTGGACCGGTTGATGAGCAATTACAAGCCGGACAGCCCGCTCTCGCGCCTCAATCGTGAAGCGGCGCTGAAGCCGGTGCAAACTGACCGCGAACTGTTCGCGTTCATCGCGGAGTGTCTGCGTTACAGCCGCGCTTCTGACGGTGCATTTGACATCACCGTTGGCCCGCTGATGAAAGCCTGGGGCTTCTTTCGCGGCGAAGGGCGGCTGCCGACGGATGATGAACTCGCCGCCGTGCGAAGTCGCATCGGGTTTCATCATCTGAGGCTGAATTCACAGGCACAGACGATTCAGTTCGACCGTCCCGGAGTTGAACTTGACCTCGGCGGCATTGCCAAAGGTTACGCGGTTGATCGCGCGCTCAGCGTGCTGAAACAGCGCGGCATCAAATGCGCCCTGGTCAGCGCCGGCGGCAGCACGATTTACGGCCTCGGCGCGCCGCCTGAGAGCGACGGCTGGCAGCTTGAACTACAGGATCCGCTGGATGCGCGAAAGACGGCGATGACCGTGCGGCTGAAAGATCAGGCGCTTTCGGTTTCAGGCAGCTCAGAGAAATTTTTTGAAGTGAACGGCGTGCGTT
>CAYWDW010001123.1:0-1512 GCA_964457105.1 uncultured Heliobacteriaceae bacterium | reverse complement strand
GGCAGGCGATAAAGATTACTTATGTTTCCCACAATTTTATTCATTTGATTTGAGCGCCGCAGACTGCTTATGCTTTCGGGCGATCAGCCACAACCGGCTGACCGAATCACCAGCGAAGGAAGCGCCATGCCGAAGACTCTGTTCGATAAAATCTGGGAGAGCCACGTCGTCCATCACGAAACGGGCCAGCCCGCGATTCTCTACATTGATCTGCATCTCGTTCACGAAGTCACCAGCCCGCAGGCTTTTGACGGGCTGCGCCTCAACGGGCGCCAGGTGCGACGGCCTGAGCTGACCGTCTGCACGGCAGATCACAACGTCCCGACCTGGAGCCGGTCGCTGCCGATCACTGATCCGGTCTCAAAGGCCCAGGTTGAAACGCTCGAAAAAAACTGCCGCGATTTCGGTCTGACGCTCTATGGCCTCGACAGTCCGAAGCAGGGCATCGTGCATGTCATCGGGCCTGAACTCGGCCTGACGCTGCCGGGCATGACGATTGTCTGCGGCGACAGCCACACGGCCACGCACGGCGCGTTTGGTTCGCTCGCCTTCGGCATCGGCACCAGCGAAGTCGAACACGTCCTGGCGACGCAGACCCTGCAGCAGCAGAAGCCGAAAAACTTTCGCATCACGGTCAACGGCAGACTCGCGCCCGGCGTCACGGCCAAGGACATTATTCTGTATATCATTCGCACCATCGGGACGGACGGCGCGACGGGTTACGTCATCGAATACGCGGGCGAAGCGATTCGCCACCTGACGATGGAAGAGCGCATGACGGTTTGCAATATGTCCATCGAAGCGGGCGCGCGCGCCGGCCTGATTGCGCCGGATGAAATCACGTTCAATTACATCGAAGGCCGCGAATTTGCGCCGAAAGGTCAGGCCTTTCAGGAGGCGGTCGCGTTCTGGAAAACGCTGCCGACCGAAGACGGCGCAACCTTTGACCGCGAACTGACGATTGAAGCCGCGCAACTGGAACCGCAGGTATCGTGGGGCACGAGTCCGGGGATGGTGGTTGATGTGACCGGGCAGGTGCCGGGTCCCGATCAGATGCCGGATGAAAATTCGCGCAAGGCGGTGCGGCGCGCGCTCGAATACATGGGCCTCGAAGCCGGCACTCCGATCAGCGAAGTCAGCATTGACCGCGTCTTTATCGGCTCCTGCACCAACTCGCGGATTGAAGACCTGCGCGCGGCAGCTTCGATTGCCAAAGGCCACAAAGTCGCGGCGCACGTCAATGCGATGGTGGTGCCCGGTTCGCAGGCGATCAAGCTGCAGGCCGAGCAGGAAGGGCTGGACCAAATCTTTCGTGAAGCCGGATTCGACTGGCGCGAATCGGGGTGCAGCATGTGCCTGGCGATGAATCCTGACGTGCTGCAACCGGGCGAGCGGTGCGCTTCGACTTCAAACCGCAATTTCGAGGGCCGCCAGGGTGCCGGTGGCCGCACGCACCTGGTCAGCCCGCAAATGGCCGCCGCCGCCGCCATCGCCGGGCATTTTGTAGATGTC
>CAYWDW010001122.1:0-1512 GCA_964457105.1 uncultured Heliobacteriaceae bacterium | reverse complement strand
AGGGCAATCGGCGAGACTGCTTCACTGTCAGGGTACAACTTTGACTTCGTACACCTTGACCCGGCTGCCGCTTACTTTCCGCCGCCGGATTGATGCTATACTGCGTCCGGCTTTTTCACTTTACGGCAATCCCGAACATACATTCAGACAGGCATCACTGCGGGCCGGTCGTGGCAGTGCCCGCTTTCCGACCTGCAAGGAGACCCTGCAAGGAGAGACTTTGATGAAACGCTTCCGGCCCCTGATCGGTCTGATTTTCGTCCTCGCCCTGTCCGTGACTGCGCTCGCGGCTGACGCCGACTTCGACTCACGGGTCGAACACGGCTATGCCGATTCAAATGGCGTCAAAATTCATTACGCGGCGCTCGGCAAAAACACCGCGCCGCTGATTGTCATGATTCACGGCTTCCCTGACTTCTGGTATTCGTGGCGCGATCAGATGCAGGCGCTCGCAAAAGATTATTACGCCGTCGCCATAGACCAGCGCGGTTACAACCTGAGCGACAAACCGAAGGGCGTGGAGAATTACGATCTGCGGCTGCTGGTGGGCGATGTCGCCGCCGTCATCAGACACCTCAAACGCGACAAGGCCATCATCATCGGTCACGACTGGGGCGGCGCGGTCGCGTGGACCTTTGCCATGACGATGCCGCAGATGACCGACAAACTGATTATCCTCAACCTGCCGCATCCGAAGGGCCTCCTGCGCGAACTCGCCCACAATCCGCAGCAGCAGAAAAACAGCCAGTATGCGCGCAACTTTCAGCAGGAAGGCTTTCAGACGAAGCTGACCGCTGAAGGCCTGGCCGGGTGGGTCAAAGATCCCGCCGCGAGAAAGAAATATATTGAAGCCTTCAAACGGTCTGATTTCGAGGCGATGCTGAACTATTACAAGCGCAACTATCCGCGCGAACCTTACACCGACAACAGCGCGTTCCCGGACCTCAAAGTCAAAGCGCCGGTGCTGATGATTCACGGGCTGGGCGACACGGCGCTGCTCGCGGGCGCGCTCAACAACACGTGGGACTGGCTGGAGAGCGACCTGACGCTGGTGACGATTCCCGGTGCCGGCCATTTCGTGCAGCAGGACGCTTCTGATCTGGTCACACGCTCAATCACGATGTGGCTCAAACGATAAAAAAACCTACAGGAGGGATCCACGATGCGACGATTGATGATCTGTCTGGTTCTGACGGTCTGTGTGCTGACCGCTACGGCGCGGGCACAGCAGGAGTTCGGCAAAGTTGAAATCAGGGTGCAGCAGGTCGCCGGAAATGTTTATATGCTTGAAGGCGCGGGCGGCAACATTGGCGTGTCGGTCGGCAGCGATGGCGTGCTGATTATTGACGATCAGTTTGCGCCGCTCGCCGACAAGATTCGCGCGGCGCTTAAAAGCATCAACCCCGGCCCGCTCAAATTCGTGCTCAACACGCACTGGCACGGCGACCACACGGGCGCCCGGCGCGGGATGCGCAAACACGCGCGCGCCGCTGATGAAATTTACTTTGGCGG
>CAYWDW010001121.1:0-1513 GCA_964457105.1 uncultured Heliobacteriaceae bacterium | reverse complement strand
TCCTGCCGGATTTCTGCACACTGTCGTCAGGGATGTCAATCAGTCTGCCGTCAATCCGGCTGAGGTTTGCCGCTGACCCGGCCCGTTCTTGTCGAAGTCAGCGAATCCTGCTAGAGTCCGCCCCTGACCGGAAGCGGCAAGTGATCGTGGCAGATTCCTGTGGTGCTGATTATGCAGGTGGCAAGGCGTTTTCTGATTGACGGCGAAGTTCAGGGCGTGGGTTATCGGTTCTTTGCCCTGCGCGCTGCCGCGCGTCATCAGATGCTCGGCACGGTCAGAAACCTGCCCGATGGTCGCGTCGAAGTTGTCGCTGAAGGCGAGCGCGCCGCGATGGATGAATTCAAAATGGAACTGGCCACCGGGCCGCGCCTGGCCGTCGTCAGCAGCCTTGATGAAACCGACATCGCCGTGACCGGCCTGTTCCGCGATTTCAGAGTTGACCACTAAGCCTGGCTGCCGACCGGCAGCCGCTGTTTCAGGAGAACTATCAAAAATGTCAATCCCCGTGACGCCGACCCCGGAAGAAATCGAACTCAGAAAACTGATCCGCGAAGTTCCGGACTTTCCCAAACCAGGCATTCTTTTTTACGACATCACCACGCTGCTCAAGGAACCGCGCGGGCTGCAAATCGCCATCAACCGCCTGACCGAACGGTTCAGCGGTCAGCATATTGATTCAGTCATCGGCATCGAATCGCGCGGCTTTATTTTCGCGCCCGCGATGGCTTATCACCTCGGCGCCGGATTCGTGCCCGTGCGCAAGCCGAAAAAGCTGCCCGCCCCGGTCGAAAGCTTCAGCTACGAACTGGAATACGGCACCGACACGCTGGAAATCCACCGCGATGCCATCGGCCCTGGGCACCGGGTGCTGATCGTTGATGACCTGCTGGCCACTGGCGGCACAGCGGGCGCAGTCGTCAGGCTGGTCGAGAGCCTGGGCAGCGAGGTCGCCGGGCTGGCTTTCGTGGTCGAACTGGAATTCCTGAGCGGACGCGAAAAGCTGGCCGGTCATGAGGTCTTCTCCCTGCTGAAATACCAGTCCTGAAATGAACCTGCCACTCAGCGCGCAGCGGCGGCTCAACCGACCGGTTCGACCGCCGTCAGCCTGGGCGTGGCCACGCCTGAATAAATGCGCCAGACGATGGCGACCTGCCTTGTGACCTGACGATTAGTCAGCCTTTCATCCTTTCGTGATTCACATTGTCACCAGACAGCCGTTGCATTCACCGTCACGTGCAGAGCGGCAAAAAGGTTACAATGCGGGTGAAAGGAGCTTTTCAGCGATGGCATATCTGGTTGCAATCATCATCCTGCTGCTTTTTGCCCTGATGATTTACGGTCTGGTGCAGCAGTCGCGCGAGCGCGCCAGGATGACCGAGGAGGAATGGGAAAACCGCGAACGCGAAAGCTCCGTGCTTGGCGCTGCCGTCCTCGGCATAGACCAGGTGCTGCGCCCCGAACTTGAAAAAGCCGCCGCCGTTCAGGAAGATCGGCGGCAGGGCATGATGCCGGG
>CAYWDW010001120.1:0-1513 GCA_964457105.1 uncultured Heliobacteriaceae bacterium | reverse complement strand
CTGCCACAATCCTATGGCAGGATCACTGCCATAGTAAAGCGGACATTTCTCCTGCGTTTGCATTCTGCTGACCACGAATTGATAATGCAGACCTTCGCTTCACCGGCAGTCACACAAGGGTTTTTCTGAATCGGAGGTCAGCCATGCTCCCTGCAATGAGTGGCCGCGTTCTGCCTGTTCTGCTTGTGCTGAATCTGTGCACCATCGTCTGTTTTGGTCAGGAAAAACCTGCCCGCGACAAGGCGGCGCCGGCGGTTTGCGAGGTCGAACGCAATCTTGACATTGCGCGGCAGCAGGCCGCCGAAGCAAAAGCGCTGCACCAGTCACCGGCGGACATTCTGATGCTCGCGCAGGCGGCAGATCAGCTCTGGCCCTGGCACGAAAAGGAAGCGCGGGAACTGCTGACCACCGCTTATGACCTGACCGACAAATATTTTCGTGAGCCGTTCGATGACATCGGGCAGTGGAAGAAAGTCTGGAGCCAGACCAGCAATCCGCACTTTGCCGTGATTGCCGTGATTGCGCGGCGCGACCCTGAATGGGGCCGACAGCTCGGTGAGCGGGTCCGAACCGAAGCTGAAAAATTTGCGCTGCCTGTGACTGATGATTTCGATCCGTCCGGGCGGCGGCTGGGCGCGGCGCTGGCCTTGCTGCCGGTCAACAAACCGCTGGCGGTGGCGCTCGCGCAAAGCAGCCTGCGCTATCCGGCCTCGCGTTCGCTGCTGAGCTTTCTGTTCACGCTCGCCGAACTGGATCAGCGCCAGGCCGACGCGCTTTTTCTGGAGGCATTGCGCGCCAATGAATATCGCCGGATGGACACGCTGATGACGCTCGCGCCCTACAGCTTCAGGCTCAATCGCGTCGTGTGCGAAGGCGATTACTGAGGGGTGAAACTGCCCAAAGGTTTTGGGCCTGACCCATCCTTGCAGGCTGCGCTGCTGCGCGTGCTGATTCGTCGCACCGAATGGGAACTGCTGAATTACAACTATCCGAAAAATCCGGCTGCCGCCAATCTCAACGTGGCAGAACTGACGCGGCTCTATCTGGGCTTTTCTGATCTCGAAGCGCCGCTTCAAAAAAATGGTTCGTCCTATCTGAACACGGTGCGCAGGGCCAAAGCAGCGGTCTATGCGGCCCTGCCCGATCAGCTCAAACGAAAGTTCAGCGCCGATGCGATGACTGACGCTGACGCGGTCGAGCAACTCATCGCCGAGGCTGAAAAATATCCGGGTGTGCAGGACTATTATTTTGTCAGCGCGATCAGGGCCGGAGCCGGAAAGACTGAGCCTGAGCGGCTGGAAAGACTGCTTCCGAAACTGACGAACCGCGACCTGCGCCAGCCGCTGCTTGATTACATCAATTACAGTCAGGGCCAGACCCTGCTCACCGGCGGTCAGTGGCGGGAGGCCGCGCGCCTGGCTGACAAAATCGAGCAGCCCGAAGTGAAGGTGATGCTGCTTTACGATGCGGCTTTCACCATCGCAGGCAAAGCGCCGAAAGAGGCCGTTGAACT
>CAYWDW010001119.1:0-1523 GCA_964457105.1 uncultured Heliobacteriaceae bacterium | reverse complement strand
CAGTCTGCTTTGACCAGCCGCCGAAGACTTTGACGACTCTTCCCTTTTCATCAAGCAGCACTGAAAGCGGCACGGTCGCTTCGTCAGTGGCGAAAAGCTGCCCGATGCCCTGCTCACCGACATTCACCATCGAGTAAGTGAAGCTGCGTTTGCTCAGATAATCCTTCACCACTCCGATGCCTTCGGTATCAATGCTGAGGCCGATGAGCCGGATTTTGCTGGCGCTGAACTGCGGATAGAGCCGTTCAAGCTCAGGCATCTCCTTTGCGCACGGCAGGCACCACGTCGCCCACACGTTGACGAGCGCCCGGTGGCCTTTGGGAATGAGCGAAGCCAGCGGCACAGCGCTGCCGTCAGGCTTCGTCACCATCAGCGCGGGGAACGGTTCGCCCTTGCGCAGCTTCAGCGTGGCGAGCAGTCGCGCCTCGCGTGAAAGCGGTTCGGGCAGTTTCGATTTTGTTTCTTTGACGATGGCGAACTGCGCTTTGCCTTCGGTGACGCGCAGCGAAACGCCTGCCGCGACGTTTTCAAACCGCTGCGTTTTTCCATCGGGCCACGTTACTTCAAGCCATTCAGCTTTCGCGTCCTTGCCGAGACCAAAGAGCAGGCGCGGATCGTGCTGCGACATAAAGCCCGAACCGCCCGCTTTGATTTTGGTCAGCAGGCCTGCCGAAGTTTTGACGCGCACGACTGCGCCGAAAGCGTCGCGCCCGCAATCGTTGCCTTCGAGCGCGACGCGGATGAAATTGTGGTCCTGCCCGACATTGTTTCTGAACAGCAGGTGCGACTGATTCTGAATCGTCGTCATAAACACATCCGGATCGCCGTCGTTGTCGAAGTCGGCAAAGACTCCGGCGCGCCCGTCGGTGATTGAATCAATGCCTGAAACGCCGGAAATGTCCGTGAACTTTTTCGTGCCGAGATTCAGATACAGCGGGTCGCGTTCGTAGCCGCTGAAGGAAAAGCCCTTGCCTAAAAGTTCGTTCTGATCGGCGCGCAACACGCCTTTGTCTTTTCTGCCACCATTGCTGTTGTCCTGCGTCACGACCTGACGCCAGAACTGACTTCAGGTGTCTTTCATTGACTTGCCGGAAATGAATCCGTTTGGCGCAAACAGGTCTTCCCAGCCGTCGCAGTCGAAATCAATGAAACCGCCGCCCCACGCCCAGCCGCCGCCGAAGCCGCCAACTTCGGCAGTCACATCCCTGTACTTTCCATCGCCCAGGTTCTCAAACAGATTGTTGCCTGAAGCGAGCTTTTTATAGACGTTGTCCTTTGCGCCCTGATTCGGGAACAGGCGCGCCAGAATGCGATTGCCTGCGGTTGACGACATGTTGGTCGAATGAATGTCGAGCAGGCCGTCATTGTTGTAATCACCAAACGCCACGCCCATGCCGTTGCCCGGATCAAGCACGCCGCGCGCTCCGGCTTCGTCGGTGAAATGATCGCCCTTGTTGATGTAAAGCGCCTTTTCGCCGAAATCATTCGCCACATACAGATCAGGTTTGTGGTCGCCATTCACG
>CAYWDW010001118.1:0-1525 GCA_964457105.1 uncultured Heliobacteriaceae bacterium | reverse complement strand
AACGATGCAGGAACAGCATCGCATCATCCCGGTTGTCGGCAATCTCGCCGGCGATCACGCGCTCAAAGCCATCGCGCAACTGCTCACCGCGCGCAAAGAAAAAGTCTCGGCCTTTTACACCTCGAACGTTGAGTATTACCTGATGCACGACGACAGCTTCGACCGCTTCGCTGACAACGTGAAGCGCCTGCCGCGCGAGCCGCAGAGCGTCATCATCCGCAGTTACTTCGGCAACACGTGGGGCGCGGCGCTGCCGCAGTCAGTGCCAGGCTATTACAGCACGCAACTGATGCAGACGATGGAAAGTTTCGTCAGCGAATATGTCGGCGGCGGCTTCAGTTCGTATGCCGAACTCATCAGCAAACACGCGCTCGATTTGAAATGATGGTCAGCGCCTTCGCCCCGGCCAAAGCCATGGCCGCAAGCGCGCTCACGGCCATTCAGCCAGTCAGGCCTGACGATGCGATGGTTGCGGCAGCCAGCGTCTGAAAATAAAATATCGGTATGGCAAAGCTGGAACAGATGACAGAATGCGGACAGGACGGATCATTATTCACCATGATGCGCTTTGGTGAGTTGTCAGAGATGGACCGGTCGTTTGACATTGAATACTGGCAACGACAGGGTGACGCGGCAATATTCAGGGCGGCCTGGGAACTGGTGATGGATTATCACAAAGAACATGGAACCCCGCCTGATGAACTCAGACTTCAAAGGACTGTTGAGTATTTTCAATGCGGAGGACAAGACGATGGACACCCTGACTGTACAAATCAGCAATCCTGAGACTGTTCACGCGCTCACGGAAACTGCCCGGCGGCATGGCCTCCCGCCGGAAAAGTATGCGCTGGAGCTGCTCGAAACAGCGCTGCTTTCACAGCAGCCCTTTGAAGTGCTGGCCGAGCCATTCGCACAGAGTTTCGATGACAGCGGAATGAGCGAAGATGAGTTTGACGCGCTGATTGAAGAGGAGCGGCAGGCCATCTGGAACGAAAAGCACTGAGGCAGGTAGCGAATGCCGGAAGAACCGCCCCGCGTTGTCTTTGACTGCAACATCTTCCTCCAGGGCACGGCCCGCCGAAACAGCCCGGCGCGAGAAGCGCTGAGGCTGTTTTTTGATGGCTCTGTCACTTTGAAGGACTCGTGCGCGTAGTAACTCCAGGATAAACACGCGGCACGCGCGCCGAAATGCCCGTTACGATTTCATAAGAGATTGTTCCGACCTGCGCGGCCAGGTCTTCGGCTGAGATTTGCAATCCGTCGCTTTCACCGATCAGCAGCACTTCATCGCCGAGCGCGACGCCAGGCGCATCGGTGACATCAACAATCGTCAGATCCATACTCACTCGCCCGACTATCGGCGCGAAATGGCTGCCCTGCTGCGAGCGCACAATCACGCGACCGTTGTTTGAATGGGCGCGGCGCAAGCCGTCGGCGTAGCCAATCGCAATCGTCGCAATCCGGCTTTCGCGCGGCGCGGTGAAAGTGCGGCTGTAACCGAGCGGGGTTCCTGCCGTAACGGTCT
>CAYWDW010001117.1:0-1530 GCA_964457105.1 uncultured Heliobacteriaceae bacterium | reverse complement strand
ACGCCCGACGGCCTCAGGCAGGCGCTCAGCGAATTCCGCGACCGGCTGGCCGCCGAGCATGGCTGCCTGGCGCTGGAGCCAGGCGACCCGCGCCCGCGCTATGCCTTCGTGCATGGCAACCTGGCGCTCGCCAATTCGATGGGCGGGCGTGATTGCGGAGTTGACAACGAAATGGAGATCCTCGCGCAGACCGGCTGTTATGCTGATCTGACGCTGCCAGCGTTCCCGGAACAGGCGCAGGGGCCGGTGATCAATGCGCTTTATGAATGTGGTCGCCCGCTGGCTGAGCGCATGCCGTATCGTACCGGGACGCGGCTGCGGGTCGGGCGCGCGCCGCAACTGCCGATCATGATGACGGGGCCGCTCGTCTTTGACTGGACGCGCCGCAAATACGGGCTGCTGAAACCGCGCATTGATGACGGCGTTCTGACTGCCGGATACCCGCTCAATCCGGCCCGGCTGGACCGCTGGCGTCAGGCCCGGATCACCGTCAGGAACGGCCCGCCCTGGTTTTTCATCAAGCTTTATTGTCACGGCTTTTTCAAGCACGATCAGGAAGCCACGCTCGGCGAACCCGTCCGGCGTTTCTGGTCCGAAGCCATCGAAGAAGCCGAACGAACAAGCCACCTGCGGATTCACTTCGCCACCGCGCGCGAAGCTTTCAATATCGCCAGAGCCGCGATTGACGGACGGACCGGTGATCCGCATCATTTTCGCAACTACCTGCTGCAGCCGCTCAGAACCTTCAGACCGGCGTCACTGCCGGAACAACAACTGACAATGACATAAGGTTCCGAATGACGACCGCAGGCCGATAAAACTCAGCCCCATGAAAACGAATTCGCCACGAGCCACCCATCCTGAAGCATCCGGCAGAGCGCTGCGCCGGGATGAAAACCTGCGACCCGATGCCGAAAAGCGCGTCCTGCTGATCAGTTACTGGTATCCGCCGAATATGGAAATGGGATCGCGCACCTGCGAACAGATTGCCCGTTACCTGCCGCTCTCCGGCTGGCATCCGCTGGTGCTGACGATTCGGGAAGAATTGATCGCTGAGCGTTACCGGTCGCGCAGCCCCCGGACCGGGCAGACGGCGGCGCACACAGTCATTCGCACCGGTCGCCTGCCGCATCCGCTCGGTCTTTATCGCTGGTTCAAATCTCCGGTTGCTGATTTGCGAACAGCGGTCGAGGCGGCGGGCAGCAGCGCAGAACGGGAAAAAGGAAAGCTGCGCGAGCTGCTGCTGGCGGGGCTGAGCATTCCCGATATTTACACCGGCTGGCTGATGCCGGCCATCGTGGCCGGGTGGCGCGCGGTTCGGCGGGAGCAGGTGCAGGCCCTGATCTCTTCCGGCCCGTGCTGGACCAATCACCTTGCCGCTTATGGCCTTTCACTGCTGACCGGGCTGCCCTGGATTGCGCATTTTCGTGATCCCTGGGCCACCGGCTTTATGCCTGGCGCTTATCGGTTCAAGCCTGAAATCGGCGTGAATCGCTGGCTGGAAAGGGCGACGCTGGCGCGGGCGTCGCG
>CAYWDW010001116.1:0-1538 GCA_964457105.1 uncultured Heliobacteriaceae bacterium | reverse complement strand
TCCCGAATCATCGCATCGTCATGCACCACCAGAATCAGTTCCCCGCGCCCCGGCGAAAACGGCCTGGCCGGTTCCGTGTCGTCCACCTGATCGCCTGCCAGCGCAGGCAGCCGGACGCTGAAGCCGCTGATTTTTCCCGCTTCGGCGGCAATTTCAAGGGCGCCGCGATGATTGCGCACAATCGTCAGCGCCACTGCCAGCGCCGGATTCTCAGCCTGGGCCGGATGATTCGCCAGGTATTCAGCCATCGGGGCAAATGTCTGTTCCCGTGCTGTTCCATCCGGCGCGGTGGTTCCAGCCACTTCAATGATGACATACGGCCCCGACCCGCTTTCGGGATTCATCTGCGCCGCCTCAGCATGGGCCACATTGTCGGCCCTGATGACCAGTTGATGACCCGGCGGCAAAGCCTGCCCGACCTCAAAGCACAAACTCAGCAGCAGTTGCTGCAATTCGGCTGGGCGTCCCGACACCGGCCACAAATCGTTGTCGAAGGTAATTTCAATTTCGACCGGGGCCAGCAATACCGACAGCAGATGCTCTTTGAGGCCCGTCATCAGATGCCTGAGCTGAATCAGCGAAAGTTCGGTTTCGCCAGCCCTGGCCAGGGACAGCACCTGGGCAATCGTTCTGCCACCGCGTTCGGCCCGGCCCTGTAAAATTTTCAGCCAGCGCTGACTGTCCTCGTCCACATACTTCCGCCGCAGCATATGAATGGCCAGCAGCACCGGCGACAAAAAATTATTCAGGTCGTGCGCCAGTCCGGCGACCAGCCGACCAACGATTTCAATCCGCTGCTGCCGCAGGAAGTGACTTTCCAGTTTCTTTCTTTCCGTCAAATCGGTGTTGGCAATCACGACGCCGCCTGGTTTCCCGTCGCCGTCGCGCAGCAGTCGCCAGCGACTCTGCACCACGATCTTCCGGCCATGTCTGGTCTCGTGCGTAACGTCGCCCGTCCATTCGCCGGTCTGCGCCAGGCTCAGGCTGGCTTCGCGATGAGACCCGGCATCGGCGGCAACCAGCACTTCATAAAGGTTGCGGCCCAGGGCTTCATCCCTGCGCCAGCCGTAAAGCTGCTCGGCGCGGGCATTCCAGAAAACAATGCGATCATCCAGATCACGCACGATCAGCGCATCCTGCGTCTGGTCAAGCAAAGCCATCCAGACCTGCCCCGGATCATTCTTCAGCCAGAAAGCTGCCAGTTCAGGCACCTCGCTCGCCATCAGAAAGGATTCTGCTGATGTAGTTGAAATGGACATCTTCCATCACGGTCAGTAAGTATGGCCAGCCTTAATCAGTGCCCTCAATGATCCGGCATCTGCACTGCCTTCATGTCCTTTTCCCAGTTCCGGGATGCGAGCGGAAAGCCGCTGTCCGGCCCTGAGCAGTTTAATAAAAGGAGTGTTAAGGGTTCCTTGCCGCGAGGAGTATGCCTCAGATTGCCGTTTTTTGCCAGCCCCGCTGGAATACCTTAGGCTCCATTTTTTCAGCGAGATACCGTCAGGGCGGCCTGAGCCTCCCGACTGCGCTGCTCGAAA
>CAYWDW010001115.1:0-1561 GCA_964457105.1 uncultured Heliobacteriaceae bacterium | reverse complement strand
GGGCCATCCATCGTGGCCGGCATCGGTTCATTTGGCAGTGGCTCAGGCGGTTCAATCAGCGGCACTGGCACATTCTGCGATTACTCAGCTTCAAACTGCGGCGACGGTGGTACTGGCACTTCAGCCGGGTTCCAGTTCCCCGGCACGAGCGCATCAACCGGCATTGCGGCTGACAGTCGCGGTCTTTTCATTCTCGATCAGACCATCATTTCAAGGGGCCGCGTTCGTTACCTGAATCTGAGCGGTTCAGCCGTGACGCTGGCCGGAGTGACCATCAATGGCAATGCGGTCAACACCGTCGTGGGCACGGGCCTGCCCGTGCCGTATGACACCGGTCTGGCCAGCAGCGCCACCACCAACACGCCGACCGGAGTGGCCGTAGACGCCAATAACAACATCTGGTTTTCTGACACTCAGAATAACCACCTGCGGTTCTTCAATCGCGGCACCACCACTGTGACGCTGTTCCAGGGCACTGTGGCCGAGAAGGTCGTGCCGCCGGGCGTCATTGTCACGATTGACGATGACAACTCCACGGGTGACAACTGTCCGGTCAATCAGGCAACCTTCAGTCGCCCGCAGGGTCTGACGGTGACTTCCCAGGGCATCTTTGTGGCTGATTCGACGCGCGGCCAGCCGGTTCCAGCCGGCCTGAGTGGCCGTCGCAGCGGACTTGTGCGCTTCATCAACACGACGAATCAGCCGGTGACGCTGTTTCCGAATACGGCTGTCGCCGTGACGATTCCGCCGGGCAACATTTCAGCCGTAGTCGGCGGCGGAACGGCTATTGAAGACCTCAACGTGTCAGGGACCAACATCAACAACGTTGTGCTGATTGATCCGACGGATGTGGTGGTCAATGACAATTTCATTTACATCACCGACGTGGGCAATGACACCGTGCGCAAGGTCAACCGGGCGACGGGTCTGGTGGCAACGCTGACGGCCTCTTACGTGCCCGCCGGTGAGCGGCTGACGGCGGCGCAATACACCGGCCTCGCCTTCGATCCGAGCGGGCGGCTGTATCTGGTCAACACGACCTCAGGCCTCGTGCTGCGCGAAAGCGGCGCAGGCACCGGTCAGTTTTCAACCATGAATACTTCCGCGCTCAGCAAGCCCAAAGACGTGGCAGTGGACGGGGCGGGCAATGCTTATGTCACCAACGCCGGCACCAGTCAGATTCTCAAAATCAGCGCAAACGGCACCGTCACTGCTGCTGCCGGAGTCAGCACTGTGCCGACCGGCCTCGGCTTTACAAATTATGGTGGCGATCAGGGCGATGCCCGGCAGGCCCGGCTCAACATCAATCCGGCTGATTTCAACTCCAAGGTCAGCAGCACCTCGCCGCTGAATGTGCCGCAGACGGTCGGGATTGCGATCAGCAGTTCCGGCGAAATCATTTTCACCGACACCAATAACAACCGGATTCGCCGAATCCGGTAAAACGCCGCAAGGGGTGAGAGGCCGTCCCCGGCTCTCACCCATTTTTTGCGGCCTGTGCCCCTGCACACATTAACAACCCGGACGCAAGCTCTTTGACAAGGAAAACGCGGATTCTCAG
>CAYWDW010001114.1:0-1564 GCA_964457105.1 uncultured Heliobacteriaceae bacterium | reverse complement strand
GCGCGGCACGCTCGCGGGCATCGTCGCACGAACGATTGAACGGATGCAACGCGAGTACGATTCACGCCCCTGTGACCTGCACGCGGCGCTCGGCCCGGCCATCAGCGTCAGACATTTTGAAGTCGGGCCGGAAGTCCTCGCCGCCTTTCGCCAGGCGTTCAGCTACGCCGATGAACTGATTGAAGGCGAGCAGCCGAACGGCAAGGGCCGTCTCAATCTCAATCAGGCCAATTTTCGCCAGTTGACCATCTGCGGCGTGCCGCCTGGTCAGATTTATGACAGCGGTCTTTGCACCATTGAGCGCAACGATCTTTTCTTCAGCTATCGCCATGAACGCGGCGGTGAACGACACACCGGACGTTTGATGGGCGTGGTGGGTTGCGCTCAGGCGCGCTGATTGCCGGATTACGGATGACGCAGACAAACCATATGAAATTCATCAACTCCCTCAGCCTGGCACTGGCTGCCATCGTTCTTTCATCAGCTTTCGCGCGACCTGCCGTCGCGCAGGAAGAGACGACGCGGCCAAAGCTGCAGCGCAAAACCGAAGCTGAAAAGAACGAGATCAAACGCCGCGCTGAAGCTGCCGCCAAAGCAGAGCCGGGCGACGCGCCGCAACAGACTGAACCGGCTGACAAGGCTGCGGCACAGAATGCTGACGCCGATTTGCGCAAGGCGATTCAAAGTTCAGGCGGCAGCGAACAACTGCTGGTTGAGAATCTGGAAGCGTATCTGAAGAAGTATCCGCACAGCGAACACCGTGCTGAACTTGAACGCGAACTTTATAAAATGAGCAGCCGCCTGCGCGACCGCAACCGGATGATTGCTTACGCCGCCAGGATGGTCGAAGCCGATGTCAACGATGTGGACACGCTGACATCGCTGATTTCGCTGTTGCGCGAACGTCACGCGGAAGGCGACCTGGCCAGGGCGCTCGGCTATGCCAATCAGTTGGTTGAGGAATTCGAGAACCTGTTTGCGCGCGGCAAGCCTGCGCGCATCAGCGCCGCGCAGTGGGAAGACCGCAAGGCGCGCGGGCTGGCTTCGGTTTATCTGATTCGCGGCAGGGTGCAGGCCGACCTGGGCAATGCCGACAAGGCGGCGGCTGATCTGATGAAAAGTTACAGGCTGTCGCGCTTTTCAGAAGCGGCGATGGTGCTGGCTGAAATGGCCGAAAAGCGCCAGGCGGCTGACGAAGCGATTGACTATTATGCTCAGGCCTTCGTGCTTTCGATGGCAGAGAAGGACGGAGCCGAGCGCGATGAAATCCGCCGCCGCCTCGGTCAACTGTATGCCGCGAAAAAAGGTTCAGAGGCCGGACTGGGCGATCTGATTCTGAAAGCTTATGACGCGCATTTGAAGTGGCAGCAGGACCGGCTGGCCCGCATCGAAACGCCGAATATCAACGAAGGCGCGACCGATCCGTTTCAGTTCAGGCTGACGAAACTCGATGGCACACAGATCAGCCTGGGCGATTACAGGGGCAAGGTCATTGTGCTGAATTTCTGGGCGACGTGGTGCGGCCCGTGCCGGATTGAAATGCCGCTGCTTGAAAAAGCGATGC
>CAYWDW010001113.1:0-1576 GCA_964457105.1 uncultured Heliobacteriaceae bacterium | reverse complement strand
GGCGTGCTGCTTTTTATAGCCGTGATGCTGCACAAAATTCCGGAAGGCTTTACTGTCGCCTCGATCATTCTGGCGGCGGGCCGTAATCACCGCGCGGCGTTGCAGGCAACGGCGATCATTGCGCTGGCGACGCTGGCCGGAGTCTTTTCAGTCACGCTCTTTCACACGGCGGTCAATTATGCGCTGCCGCTGTCTGCCGGAGTCACGCTTTACGTGGCCGCTTCTGATCTGATTCCCGAAGTCAACCGGCAGGGCGGCGCCCGCACTTCGCTGATGGTCTTTGCCGGGGTGGCGCTCTTTTACCTGACCCATCTGCTGCTGCACGGCAGCATTGATTGATTGATTGATTGATTGATTGATTGAGCGCAGCAGGGCAGTGTTTATGCGCCTGCCGTCATCTGCCGCGCGTTGACCAGTTCCGCAACGCTCAACTATGATTGCCATTCAAGAGCCGGTTCATCAGTCACCGTCCCGATCAAAGCTGACACGGAGTTCGAGTTATGAAAAGTTCCAACAGTGCGGACAGCGTCATCAGCGGCCCGCCCGGCGAAGCGCAGCAGGAATGGGAAGAACAATGCCTGGAGCCGTCGCTGCGCAAAATTCCTGAAAGCCAGCCTGAATTCACAACCGTTTCGCTCAAGCCGATTCAGCGCCTGTATACGCCGCGCGATCTTGAAGGCCTCAGCTTCACCGATGACATTGGCTTTCCAGGTCAGCCGCCTTACACACGCGGCATTCATCCGACCGGCTATCGCGCAAAGGTCTGGACGATGCGGCAGTTCGCCGGTTTCGGTTCGGCCTTCGACACCAATCAGCGCTTCAAGTATCTGCTCGAACACGGACAGACAGGGCTTTCGACGGCCTTCGATCTGCCGACGCTGATGGGCTACGACTCGGATCATCCGTTTTCAGAAGGCGAAGTCGGCAAGTGCGGCGTGGCGATTTCATCGCGGCAGGATATGGAAGTTCTCTTTGACGGCATTCCGCTCGATCAGGTGACGACTTCGATGACGATCAATGCGCCGGCTTCGATGATCTTTGCCTGCTTTCTGGCGACGGCGGAAAAGCAGGGCGCGGCGTGGCGCAACGTCGGCGGCACCTTGCAGAACGACATTCTCAAGGAATACATCGCGCAGAAGGAATGGATCTATCCGCCGCGTCCGGCGATGCGACTGATTACCGACACCTTCAGGTTCTGCGCGGCTGAGATGCCGAAGTGGAATTCGATTTCGATCTCCGGCTATCACATCCGCGAAGCGGGCGCGACCGCCGCGCAGGAACTTGCGTTCACCTTGCGCGACGGCATTGAATACGTTGAATACGGCATTCGCGCCGGACTTGACGTTGACGAATTTGCGCCGCGCCTGTCGTTCTTTTTCAACGCGCATAACGATTTCTTTGAAGAGATTGCCAAGTATCGCGCCGCTCGCCGCATCTGGTATCGCGTGATGAAAGAACGCTTCAAGGCGCGGAATCCGCGTGCGTGGCAAATGCGTTTTCATTCGCAGACGGCAGGCGTCAGAACGGCTGAATGCGCCGCACGGTCTGCTGCACCAGTGGATTGAAATCCTGCACG
>CAYWDW010001112.1:0-1583 GCA_964457105.1 uncultured Heliobacteriaceae bacterium | reverse complement strand
CTTCGACGCTGGCGGTTGACTGGTAAATGGTCTTTGAGCGAAAGGCTTCGACCGTGACAATGGTCGTCACGACCAGCGCCAGAATGCCGATCAGCCAGCGATGCTTGCGCACAATGCGCCAGATTTCACGAAAATCAATCCGATTCTCGTCCGGGTGCTGGCCGTAGCCATACCCATACGAATCCGCGCTGAGCGATTTCGGCCCCGGACGCATCAGCGCCTGCTGATCCGCCGGACCTAAGTTCTCCGGCTCAATTTTTTCAAAAGCCATGCCAATAAATCTCCCTGGTCAGTAGTCCGTTGTCCGTTGTCAGTGGTTAGTTGTTGATTCATACGAATGCAAAATTACCAGGCAATTGCTGACCACTGACCACTGACTACTGACCACTGACAACGGACTACTGACCACTGACCACTGACTACCGCAACATCATCCCGCGCGTCACGACATTGGTGCCGAAGGCTGAGAGCAGCGTTGCGCCGACTGACTTGCTCCGGCTGTTCGGAATGATAATCACATCGTTGGGCGCGATGGCGATGTCATCAAGTTTGCCGCTCATCACGGCGCCCACATCTATTTTGATTTCCACACGCCGCCCGGTTTTCGATTCTTCGCGGAAGATGCTGGCGCGGCTCTGCGCCGCTTTGATGGTCGTGCCCTGCGCAAGCGCGATGGCCTGGCGCAGGGTAGTGCCGTCCTTGAGCAGAAACGATCCAGGCGCGTGAACTTCGCCGGCGACAAAGAAGACATCGCGCTGCGGAATGTTGATGATGTCGCCAGGTTCAATCACCACGTTCTGCGCGAAGTTGCCTTTCAGCAGACCGCCGATGCTGGTCTGGATCATCTCGTAATTGGCGCCTTCGACCGCGCCTGACGAAGCGGCCTGGCCGGATTCATCAGCCGGAGCAGCGCCTGGCTTTTGATCTTTCATCTCACGAATGATGAAAGCCGTCGAGCCGTGTGTTTCCTGCAGGCCGCCCGCGATGGTGATGAGTTTCAGCAGCGTCGGCTTGCCTTCCATCTGATACACGCCGGGACTGCGCACCGCGCCCTGGATGAAAAACGAGCGGCTGTTGTATTGCGTGACCACCACGCTGACCTGCGGATTTTTCAGATACCGCCCGCGCAGGCCATCGGAGATGACCTTTTCGAGTTCTTCGGGCGTGCGGCCCTGAGCCGTGACGCGCCCCAGATAGCTCATCAGAAAAGTGCCGTTCGCCGCGACCCGACGACTGACCGACAATTCAGGCGCGTCTTCGATTTTGATTTCGATCACGTCGCCTGCGCCAATCCGGTAATCTTCGTCAGGCGAAGCCAGCACCCTGGGCGGCGCCGCAGCGGCTGAAGCAGAGCCGCTTTTATCGGCTTCGGAGCGATGCTCCTGGGCGCTGACCAGCGGCGTCACCAGCAGGCAGAAAACAAACGCCACGAATAACGACGAGACTTTGCAACTTTGACTGCTCATTTCAGTAATCCTGATCAGAACTGCTCAACGCGATTCAGAACCGGTACAGTACAGGGAGCGTCAGCGACCTGGTGCCTCCGGGGGTACGCCTTCAACGGCGCCAGGTCGCTACCGCTC
>CAYWDW010001111.1:0-1585 GCA_964457105.1 uncultured Heliobacteriaceae bacterium | reverse complement strand
GTTAAGCAGAAGAGAGATGACCGCCGCAGACGGAAATAACGAACCACCCGGACCAGACCTGTGCTGCATCGGCCTGGTTTCGTTTGTTTCGTTATTTCCGTCTGCTGCGGTCATCTCTTCCGGCTTGCTCTCTCGCCTGATTTAATGCCATTGAGTTAAAGCTGGAACTCCGAACACCGTCTTCGTAAAATTCCGAGCAGAAAATATGCTGGTAAATCAGCGCGGATTCGTCGTTGAAACTCCGGCGCTCTGAACAGCGTAAATCATCAGGCCGGAATCATGACTGTGGAGGAATTTATGAGTTACAGCAAAAAGTTTGAAGAACTGCGCGACGCCGCCAAACGCAAGGCCGAAGAGCTGGGCCTGAAAGACAAACTGGAGCAGGGCGTCAAAGCCGCAGGCGACCTGGCCAGCGCTGCTGGCAGAGTCGCCGGAGAAGCCGCCAGTAAAGGCGCGGAAACGATCAGCGAAGTGACAAAGACCGCAGGCGAACAGGCCCGCAAATTCGATGAGCAGTACCGCGTGACCGACAACCTGCGCAACGCGACAACCCAGGCCGGTGAAACTTTCAAATCAGGCGCGCAGGCTGCGCAGTCGGGCGTCGAGGATTTCTCGAAAGCCGCCGAAGAAAAAGCCAGAGAAGTTTTCGGCACGGCGGAAAAGTTCTACAAACGCGCCGAGCAGGCTTACAACACCGGCACGGCAGGCGCGCGCCTGGCTGATGCGGCGCTCAGCGGTTATGGCAAAACCCGCGAATGGATCAAACACAATCCGGGCAAAACCGCTGTCGTCAGTTTGTCGCTGATTGCCGGCATCCGCGCCGGTTCAGCCGCGCTGCCAAACCTGGGCGTGACGATTCTCGGCGCAGGCGCTGCGAACAACTGGCTGCTGCACAGTTCGCTGCCGATCATCGGCCTGCGCAAAGTCACCGAGCGTTATCACGCATACCTGAAGGATCAGGAACGCCGCATCGCCAGCGGTGAAGTTGAAGAAGCTGCGCGCGCAAGCATCGAGTTTCAGCGCAACCTGACGAAGTATGTCGGCGCGCCGCTGCTGGGCGCCTTCAGCGTCGCCGCCGGAGCCACGATGATTGGCGCGGCCTTTTCAGGCGCAACGGCGACGGGCTTTCCGGTCAGCCTGATTCTCGGCGGCAATCCGCTGCTCAACGGCATCTGGTTTTTTGCCAACGGCGTCATCTGCATCAGCGAAGGCTACAAGTTCTTTATGATCGCGCTCGCCGATGAAGCAGAAGTGCAGCGCGTCGTGCGTGAAATCAAGGGGCTGCTGCCCGCAGCGCAAACGACACAATGAAGATCGCCATCATCGGTTTCGGCAACGTCGGGCGCGCCTTCGCTGAACTGCTTGAGAAGCGCCGCGACTGGTTCAGCACAAATTACAACCAGCAACTGCGCGTCGTCGGCCTCAGCGACCGCAGCGGCGTCATCGTCAATGCTGACGGGCTTGACGTGGCTGCGCTGAGGCAGTTGAAGCAGTCAGGCCGAACGCTTGAAAGCGCAGGCGCACAGGCAGCGTCGCCCGCCGAAGCCATCAGACTTGTTGCCGAAGCGGGCGCGCGAGTCCTGAT
>CAYWDW010001110.1:0-1591 GCA_964457105.1 uncultured Heliobacteriaceae bacterium | reverse complement strand
CGGTTTCGTCAAGCAGCAGCACGGCGCAATGTTCCGAATGCAGCGTCTCCTTGAGTACCTGCAACACGTCCTGCGCCAGCCGTTCAGGCTGACGCAGCCGCTGCAGGCGCTGCGACACCTGGTAAATGGTCGTCAGGTCCTGAATGCGCCGCTGCAACTCGACGGTCAACTGACGCTGCTGACGTTCGAGCGTCAGCTTTTCCGTGATGTCCTCAACGATCACCTGGGCGGCCCGACGCCCGCCGACTTCAAGCTGAATCAGCACCAGCTTGACATCCATCAGCGTGCCGTCGCGTCGCTGATGACGCCAGTAACTGGGCAGTTCAATCGTCGCCAGCGGACGTTTGATGTATTCGATCAGCCGGGGCACTTCTTCCGGCGGGCGGATGTCAGTGATCTTCATCCGCAGAAATTCATCACGCGCATAACCGTAATGTCTGACCGCCGCCTGATTGACTTCGAGAAACTGCAGCGTGTCGAGGTCATAGATATACATCGGCAGCGGCGTCTGATCGAACAGGCGGCGAAAGTCATCGTCGCTCTGCCGCAGGCGAGCGCCACCGGCATCAGCCGGATCATTGAGGTGCGCAGTCAGCGAAGGGTCCATCGCAATCTTCCCTGGGGCAGCCATAGCTCAGACCTCAGAACACAGTTTTCAGGGCCGTGCGGCAGTCAGCCGCCACCGCCGGTTACGCTTCATCTGCCCGCCGAAACAGCTCGGCGCTGCCGGGATACTTCAGTTCCCACAACCAGACGCCGCCTTTGAGGCCCAGTTCATTCGGCACCAGGCTGACATCGGGCGGCAGCTTCAATTCAATCTCAGTTGCGTTGCCGCCGCCGATATACAGGTGATCGAAGTTTGTCAGCGCGCGCAGCGTCCTGATGGCCCGCTGCACGCGGCGATTCCAGCGGCGTGTGCCGATGGCCTGCCGCGCCCCAATGCCCAGCTGCTGCGGAGAGGGTTCGCCCTTGCGAAAAGGGTGATGGGCAAATTCGAGGTGCGGCGCCAGGCGGCCATCTTCAAACAGGCTGGAACCCATCCCGGTGCCGAGCGTAATCACCATTTCGACGCCCTCGCCCCTGATCGCGCCCAGGCCCTGAATGTCGGCATCATTGAGCACCCGCACGGGCCGGCCCAGCTTTTTCGTCAGCGCCTCGTCAAGATTGAAGCCGCGCCAGGCCTTTGTGCCGAGATTATGCGCCGTGATGATCCGGCCCCTGCGCACCACGCCGGGAAAGCCAACCGACACACGGTCATATGCCGACAGCGGTTTCACCAGCCGCGTCAGCAAAGTAATCATCAGCTTCGGCGGACAGTTTTCCGGCGTTTTGATGCGCACCCGTTCAGTCAGCATCGCGCCCTTTTCATCGAGCACTGAAGCTTTCAGCCCCGTGCCACCAATATCTATGGCCAGCGTTCTGGGCTGGCATGAGGCAGCGTCAGGCTCTTTGTTTGCGACGGCGCGGCGACGGGGGCGGCCCGCCGCTTTCGTACTTTTCCTGGTTCCGGTGGTTTTGCTCATGAATTCTCCACAATCACCGAGGGCTGGTCAGCAGCATTATTGTTACTGGGTAAATGACGCGCGCACTA
>CAYWDW010001109.1:0-1594 GCA_964457105.1 uncultured Heliobacteriaceae bacterium | reverse complement strand
GTGACTGGAGTTCAGACGTGTGCTCTTCCGATCTGTGGTGCGCATTCTGAAAGCGACGGGCGACAACGTCGAAGTTCACAACTACATTGACAACACCGGCGTTCAGGTGGCCGATGTCGTGGTCGGCTTCATTCACCTTGAAAACAAATCGCTCGCCGACATCAAAGCCATTGCTGCACGCCCGGTCGCGCGGCGCGAGGAAAGCTTCGATTATTACTGCTGGGAACTGTATGCCCGTGTCGGGCAGTGGTACGAGGAAGAC
The DNA here is from genome assembly GCA_964457105.1 of uncultured Heliobacteriaceae bacterium. Taxonomy (GTDB): domain Bacteria; phylum Acidobacteriota; class Blastocatellia; order RBC074; family RBC074; genus DASRDU01. Next base: position 1,332 of record CAYWDW010001109.1, on the reverse strand, counting down.
AAAACGCGCCTGGAGTTGCGCGCCAAAACTCTCCACGAAATCGAAGCAGGCGCGAGTGCGACGGCTGAAATTGGCGAATACATTTCAGCGCGGATCGTTGACTGCCACCTCGACACGATGGCGCGCCTCGACATCAGCTACGACCTGCTCGCGCGCGAAAGCGAGATTCTGCATCTGCATTTCTGGGCGCACGCGTTTGAGAAACTGAAAGCGAGCGGCGTCATCATCTTTGAAACCGCAGGCCGTAACAAAGGCTGCTGGGTGATGCGCGCTGAAGATGGACGCGGCGACACGGCGACAGGGGGACAGGGCGAAGAATCTGAACACGACGCTGACAAAATCATTGTCCGCTCGAACGGCACGGTGACTTACACGGGCAAGGACATTGCCTATCATCTGTGGAAGCTTGGCAAGCTCGGACTCGATTTTCATTACCGCCCGCTGCGTCAGGATCATCGCAGTCACGAGGTCTGGATCACGACCGGCGATGACCGCGCCGCTGTTGCTGTTCATCCGCCGTTCGGTAACGGCACAGCGTTTCTGAACGTGATTGATGTCGGGCAGTCTTATCCGCAGGCCAACGTCAAACGCGCCGTGATGCTGATGGCCGCGAATGATGAGCAGCGCGCCAAAGTCGCCCGCAGCGCACACCTCGCCTATGAAAAAGTCACGCTCAGCGCCGATGCCGCCAGAGAACTCGGCGTTGATGCCGAAGGATCGGTTTCAATGTCCGGGCGCAAAGGCCTGGGCGTCAAGGCCGATGACCTGATTGACCGGCTTGAAGCGAGCGCCCTGAAAGAAGTCCAGGCGCGTCACACAGAAATCAGCCCTGATGAACAGCAAAGGATCGCGCATCAGATTGCCGTCGCCGCGCTGCGTTACTTCCTGCTCAAATACACGCGCACTTCGATCATTGCTTTTGACTTCAAAGAGGCGCTCAGTTTTGAAGGCGAAACCGGGCCTTATATTCAGTATTCCGCCGTGCGCGCCCGGAATATTTTCAGAAAGCTGGGCCGCACGCCGGATGAACTGCGCGCGGATTTTGCCCGGCTGACGGCGGCGCAGGTCAATGAAATTCTGTCGGGCGAAGGCGGCAATGAGTTGTGGGCGCTGATCTGTTTCGCCGCGCGACTGACCGACATTGCACAGCTTGCCGCCACCGGCTTTGAGCCGACGCACGTCGCAAAATATGCCTTTCAACTGGCGAAGCAGTTCAATCTCTTCTACCACAATCATCACATCCTCAGCGAACCGGATGCAGCGCGAAAGACGCTGTTGCTGTTTGTCGCTGACCTGACGCGGCGCAGACTGGAGCAGGCTTTATCATTGCTC
>CAYWDW010001108.1:0-1597 GCA_964457105.1 uncultured Heliobacteriaceae bacterium | reverse complement strand
GTGCTGATGATGGTGCTGCTGTTCAGCGTGGCGGGCGGGGTGACGAGTGCGCCGCAGCGACAGGGCTTTATTCAGATTCAGGGGGCGACGCTGCGGGCGCGGATGGAGGCCGCCTTGAACCAGGGCCGCGCTGCCGCGCCGCGTTTCTGGACGGCGTGGCAATTCGACGTGCGGCCCGGCGTCTCGGTTGATGCTGAATGGAAGGATCGCAGCGGCAGCGTCACGATCAATGACGGGACGAGCATTTCGACTGATCGCAGAATTGAGACGCGCAACCTGGGAGTGTTCGTGCTGCACGACAACAACGCGCTCGCGCGGCTGGCAGTTTACAACCTGGAACGACCGCACGATTACAGCGGCCTGCCGGTTTACTGGCTCGGTCGCGCCGGGACGGATGAAAGCCTGACATACCTGAAAGGACTGGCCGAAGCGCAGACTGACGCAAAGCTCAGTGAACAGGCGGTGACGGCGATTGCGCTGCACGATGATCAGCGCATCGGCGGGATGCTCAAACAGTTCATCAGTGATTCAAAAGTGCGTCGCGTGCGCCACACTGCCGTCTTCTGGCTTGGCCAGGTCGGCGGTGAACTGCCTTTCCTGGCTGACCTCGCGCGCAATGACCAGGCAGAAGTCGAACTGCGCAGGCAGGCGGTTTTTGCCATCGGCATCAGCCGCGATCAGATGGCGCTGACGACGCTGCAAAATCTCCATCAGTCAGTCAGTCAGCGCGAAGTGAAAAAGCAGATCGTCTTTGCGGCTTCGATCAATGAAAACCAGAACGAAGCGGTGACTTATCTGATCAGCCTGGCGACCAGCGAACGCGACCCGGACGTGAAAAAGCAGGCGATTTTCTGGCTTGGTCAGAAGGCCGGTGAACGCAGTCTGAAGTTTCTGGGCGATACCGTCGGCAGCAATGATGCTGACACTGAGGTGCAGAAGCAGGCCGTTTTTGCCATCAGCCAGCGGCCAAAGGATGAAGCCGTGCCGCTGCTCATCAATATTGCCCGGACGCACGCCAAAGCTGCCGTGCGCAGGCAGGCGATCTTCTGGCTCGGTCAGTCGGGCGATGAGCGGGCGGTGGCTTTTTTCAAGGAACTGCTGGCGCAGTAAATAATGCAGACAACCAGACAGCGCCGACCATCAGGCATTCAATGCCTGTTGGTCGGCGCTGTGTTGTAATGCCGATGGTCAGCGATGGTCAGAGTTACTGCGGCGTCTGCGGCGGCGTGTTATGGCTGGTCCGCTGCGGAGTCGTCGGGTTGTTCATCGCGGCTGATGAATTGAGTCCCTTGCTGACGAGGATCGCTACTTCAACGCGCCGGTTCTGCTCGCGGCCTTCGCGGGTCGCGTTGTCCGCCACCGGATTGGATTCGCCGTAACCGAACGGCGTGATGATGCGCCGCAGCGGGACGTTGTGATTTTCGACCAGATACCGCACTACTGCATCGGCGCGGCGCTGGCTGAGCTGGCGATTCCGGTCTTCGTTGCCATCAGCCGAAGCGAACCCGGCGACCTGAATGATGAACCCCTTCTGCGTCTGAGCCTGGCTGGCAATCTGATCGAGCGCCGCTTTGGCTTCCGGTGACAGCACGGCGCT
>CAYWDW010001107.1:0-1598 GCA_964457105.1 uncultured Heliobacteriaceae bacterium | reverse complement strand
GCCAGGCCCAGCACCGTTTCAGTCCCGCGCACATTGGTTTCAATCGTTCGCACAGGGCTTTCGACAATCAGCCGCACGCCGACCGCCGCCGCCAGGTGATAGACCACGTCGCACAGGTCAATCAGTTCCGCCGACAACTGCACGTTCGTGACCGTATCAATGACGTAATGAAAGCGGGGATGCGATTTGATGAACTGAATGTTTTCAATCGAACCGGTCGAAAGGTCGTCAATGACGTAAACCTCGTCGCCGCGTTCCAGGTGGCGTTCCGCCAGATGTGAGCCGATAAAACCAGCTCCGCCAGTAATCAGAACCTTCATTGCTGCTCTCCTTATTGATGGGGCAATCAGGCAGCTTCAGACGAACCGCTGTTCATCTGCGGCCACCATCATTTGAGACGAACTGCTGTCAGCAGATACTGCTAATCCGACCAGCCGTTCCTTCGACAGGCGCGACCTGACAAAGCGGCGACCGCGTTCGCCCATCGCCTGCCGCAGTTCGGGGGCCTGAATCAGGCAGCGCAGCGCCTGCGCAAAAGCTTCGACATCGCGGCTCGGCGCGGTCAGGCCGTGCTCCCGAACGGTAAAGCCGTCGCGGGTTTCGCCACGCGCGCCCATCAGGTCAGTGACGCCGCCAACCTCAGTGGCCACGACTGCGCGCCCGCAACCCATGCCTTCAATCAGCGTCAGCGGCGTGCCTTCGTTGAGCGAGGTCAGCGCGACAATATCCAGATCGCCGTAAAGTTCTGCGGCATCCTCACGGAACCCGGTGAAGATCAACTGCTCTGTCAGTCCCAGTCGCCGGGCCTGCGCTTCAAGGTCTGACTGCAGGTGACCGCCGCCAATCACGATGAACCGGGCGTTGTGGCCTTCGCGGCTGAGCCGGGCCGCAGCTTCAAGGAACATGGCGTGGTTCTTGACTTCGCACAATCGCCCGACAATGCCGATCAGCACTTCATCTTCACGGATGCCGTATTCGCGGCGCAGCCGACCACGCTTCTCGCGGATTTCGTTAAAGTCTATCCCCAGTGGAATCACGCTGAATTGCGCTGATTTTCCGACTCCGAATTGCCCATTTATTTCGCTCCGCTGCTGCTCGCTGATGGTGACGATGCGGTCGGTGCAAAATGCCGCCAGCATTCGCTCGATCAGAATAAACAGCCGCGTTTTGAGCGGACCGAAGTAGCTGTGAAAGGTGTGTCCGTGAAAGGTGTGGATAATGGCGCAGCGACGTGGCCGCAGCAGCAGCGCCGACGGCACCGCCCATTTGTAAATCATCGCGGCCACGCGCCCGACCGCTCCGGCCTTGGCCTTGTGCGTATGAATCACGTCCGGTCTGAACCGAAACAGCAGCCGCACCAGTTTCAAAATGACCAGCAGATCCTGCGGCCCCAGTTCGCGGCTCATTTCACTGATCACCAGCGGTTCAAGCCCGGCCTCACGAGCAAACCAGCCCATGTCGCCTTCACCCGGCGGAACGGTTCCGGTAATCAGCACCGTCTCGAACTCATCATCATTCATCCCGGCAGTCAGCCAGGTCACATGCCTGGCCGGGCCGCCGATGTTCAGACGATCAATGATGCGAACTATCCTGACTCT
>CAYWDW010001106.1:0-1609 GCA_964457105.1 uncultured Heliobacteriaceae bacterium | reverse complement strand
AGCAGGGAATGGCACCGGTCGCCCTGACGCATCACAACTTCAGCGATGTTTACTGGACGGTGGCGCAGATGCTCACGCATCACACCAGCAATGGCTGTAATCTGCGGGCGGGCGACCTGATTGCCAGCGGCACCGTGTCGGGGCCGGAAAAAGATCAGCGCGGATGTCTGCTTGAACTGACCTGGCGCGGCACTGAACCGATTCAACTGCCGACGGGCGAGGCGCGCCGGTTTCTTGAGGATGGCGATGAAGTCATCATTCGCGGCTGGTGCGAAGGCGCAAGCTCTGCGCGCATCGGCTTCGGCGAGTGTCGCGGTGTGGTGCTGCCCGCGAAAACTTCAGGCTGAAGAATTGTCCGCAGCGTCATGCCGACGCGGTGAATACTGCGCGGCCTCTTCAGGATGCCGCGCCTTGTACTCAGCCCAGAGGCGCGAAATTTTCAGGCGATAAGTGACCAGTTGCCGGCTGACGTTGAAGTGCCGCGCCATCTGTGAAGCCGTGCGGCCCGCCAGCACGAAACGTCGCAGCGCCGTGTAAGGCACCAGCGCGGCGGCGCCGACGGCGTAAGCTTCCTCTTCATCCGCTTCGTTGTAATCACGCGACAGCGTCTTCCCGCCATTGTGTTCAGCGGCAACTGACAGGCGATTGGCTTCGTGGCCGAGCAGGACGTGACAGACCTCTTCCATCAAGGTTGCGTGATGGCGATTGCGCCCGTGCTTTGGATTGAGGATGACCAGCTTGCGCCCGTCAGGCAGCGTGCGCGAACTCGCGCCGCCCGACCAGTCACCCGCGCCTTCACCGAGCAGGTGGTCACGCGCTTCCTGCGACAGACCCTGAATTTCATCGAAGTTCACCACCAGAATCCGCGCCAGCCGCGCCAGCGCAAACGGATCAAGCGGCGCGTCGTCGCGGCGCAATCCGGCAAATTCGCGCAGGCTGCGGGCGCGCTGCTCATACATCCGGCCCTTCGGAGTTGGCGGTAGTTCAAGGTAATCCACAACGGCATTATACGTGGACTGACGGCGGGATAAAGCAGTTGAGGGCTGAAGACTGAGTTTCAGGACTTAGGTCTTCAGCCCTCTGAAATTCTGAGGCGGTGATTTCAGGCCTGCGACTTGTCGGAACTGTTGCCGCCGAGTCGGCTGAACTGCGAATAAGCGACGCGGAACATTTCGGCCAGCGCCTGCGCGGTTTCGGGCGAAAGATTGCGGTCGGCTCTGAGGTGCGCCTCGACAATGTCAGGCACGGGTTCGTGCGGAAAGTAGATGACCGGCAGCGATTCGCCTTCGCCGGTCAGCGAATTCATCCGGTCGTGGCCGCGACCGTCCATAATCACGCGTTCCATCGGGATGTTGAGCCACGCGGCCAGCCGCGCCAGGTTGTCGGCGTCCGGCTGCACCGTGCCGTTCTCGATCCGCGAGAGCGTCGAGGCCGAAACATTCGTGACCTGCGCCACCGCCCGCAGACTCATCTTCATCTCTTCGCGCTTGCGTTTGATGGCTCGCCCAAGTTCGTTGGTATTGATGACGCCTTTGTTCTGATAATCGCCGCAATCCGAAACGCGATGCCACCGGCGCAGTGACCGGCGGAACAGTGAACTTCACCGTCA
>CAYWDW010001105.1:0-1613 GCA_964457105.1 uncultured Heliobacteriaceae bacterium | reverse complement strand
TTGGAGGTCGAAACACTCGCTGTGAACGACCTGTATCTGTTCGCGGGTACTCACAGAGGTGGTATCTACCGATCAGCCAACAATGAGGGAAACAGAGAAAGGCTGCAACAGCGTGGCACAGTAACAATCCAAAGCTGAGCCGCACGTCCCCGCTCCGCTCTCTACTGTTTTCTCTTCGTGTTCTTCGTGGCCTTCGTGGTTTGTCCGAAGTTCTGGGTGTGGCAGTTTAGTGCGCGTCACGCGATGATCTTTTTCGCCACGACTCCGGCCACGTCGGTCAATCTGAAATCGCGTCCGCTGTAACGATAGGTCAATCGCTCGTGATCGAGGCCGAGCAGGTGCAGCACGGTTGCGTGAAAATCGTGAATGTGCATGCGGTCTTCGACGGCGTGGTAGCCGATGTCGTCAGTCGCGCCGTAAATGAATCCGGCCCTGACCCCGCCGCCGGCCATCCAGATGGAATAGCCATACGGGTTGTGATCGCGTCCGTCACCGGCTTCGCTGACGGGCGTGCGACCGAATTCACCGGCCCAGATGACGAGGGTGTCTTTGAGCAGACCGCGGGCTTTCAGGTCTTTGAGCAGGCCTGCAATCGGCTGGTCAACTTCGCGGGCGTTCTTTGTGTGCAGGGTGTACAGCTCGCTGTGCTGATCCCATTTGTAACTGTGCGTGCATTGAATGTAACGCACGCCGCGTTCGGCCAGGCGTCGCGCGAGCAGGCACTGCCAGCCGAAATCCTGCGTGAGCGGATGATCCAGGCCGTAAAGTTTCTTTGTCGCTTCAGATTCCTTTTCGACCTGAAAGGCTTCAGGCGCCTGCGTCTGCATCCTGGCCGCGAGTTCAAAGGCGTGAATGCGGGCTTCAAGCTGCGCGTCGTGTTTACGCAGCGCTTCGTGGCGGCGATTGATGTTTTGCAGCAGTTCGAGTTCGTAACGCTGTTCGTCGGGCGTGAGGTGTTTGCTCAGCAGATATTCAATCGGCTCGCTTTTGATGTCGTCAACTTTAAGGCCTGAATTGCCGATGGCGGTGCCCTGATAAGCGCCGGGCAGAAAGGCCGAACTCCAGTTCCTGGCGCCGCCGTGCGAAAGCGCAGGCTTGATGGTGATGAAGCCGGGCAGGTTCTGATTTTCGGTGCCGAGGCCATACACCACCCACGAACCCATGCTCGGTCGAATGAAAGTCGAAGTGCCGGTGAAGGTTTGCAGCAGCGCTGCGCCGTGATCCACGCCTTCGCCGACCATCGAACGAATGACGCACAGGTCGTCAACGCATTCGCGGACGTGCGGGAACAGGTCGCTGACGGGCGTGCCGCAGGTGCCGCCGGGTTTGAAATCCCACAGCGGTTTCATCAGCGGGCCAACCGGGCCGTCAGCAAAGGCGAGCGGACGTTTGATCGGCAGCGGCTTGCCGTGATCGCGGACGAGTCGTTCCTTCGGGTCAAAAGTGTCAATGCTCGAAGGGCCGCCGTGCATAAACAGAAAGATGACGCGCTGCGCTTTCGGCTTGAAGTGCGGCGCACGCGACATCAGCGGATTGCTGCTTTGCGGCGCAGCGAACGCTTTCAATTCATCAGCGAGCAGCGCCGACAACCCCAGCGAACCAAAACCAAGCCC
>CAYWDW010001104.1:0-1615 GCA_964457105.1 uncultured Heliobacteriaceae bacterium | reverse complement strand
GGCATCGAAACGCCCGAACGGATGTGAAACCTGCGGCGGCCACGAATGAACACAAATCATCACAAATGAGTCTTCAGTCTTTTCTTCATTCCTGACGATTCGGGTCCATTGCTGAAACGAATATGCCTCGTAACGCGCAGTTCACCTTTATTGATCTGTTTGCCGGGATCGGCGGCTTTCGTCGCGCCTTTGAAAGCGTCGGCGGGCGCTGCGTCTGGGCCTGCGAATGGGACCGGTTTGCGGCTGACGCTTACGAAGCGAACTTCGGCCATCGCCCGGCTGGCGACATCACACAGATCAGGGCTGATGAAGTTCCGGCTCACACCATCCTGACTGCCGGATTTCCCTGCCAGGGGTTCAGCATTGCCGGAGTCTCAAAGAACAACGCGCTGGGCCGGGCGCACGGCTTCGAGCATGCGACGCAGGGCACGCTGTTTTTTGATGTCGCGCGCATCATTGCCCGCAAACGCCCGCGCGCATTTCTGCTCGAAAATGTCCGCAATCTGAAACATCACGACCGGGGCCGCACCTTCGCCGTAATTATGCAGGCGCTGCGCGAAGACCTGGGTTATCACGTTCCTGATCCGCAGATCATTGATGCCTGTGCGCTGGTGCCGCAGCACCGCGAGCGCATTTACATCGCCGGCTTTCGTGAAGCGAAGGACGCGCGAAATTTCAAATGGCCTGACATTGCTGATCGCAAGCCCCGGCTCAGAGATATTCTTGAACCTGAAGTTGACGCCAGATACACGCTGACCGACCGGCTGTGGCAATACCTGCGCGATTACGCTGCAAAACATCAGGCCAGAGGCAACGGCTTCGGTTACGGGTTGACTGACCTGGAAGGCATCACGCGCACACTCAGCGCGCGTTATTACAAGGACGGTTCGGAGATTCTGATTCCGCAGCCAGGCCGCAACCCGCGCCGCCTGACGCCGCGTGAATGTGCCCGGCTGATGGGCTTTCCCGAAGAGCAGTTGATCGTGTGCAGCGACACGCGCGCTTACAAACAGTTCGGCAATTCAGTCGTCGTGCCGGTGGTCCGTGAACTTGCCAGGGCGCTGATCGCAAGCCTGGCTGTGCGGGCTTCACGTCCGGCTGCCAGCGCCGAGCCGTTTTTGTTTGATGGCTCAGACCGAACTGAAAAACAGGCGGGCGAAAAGCTCGCGCTTTCAGAGCATGACTGACGTTCTGACCAGAGAGCAGCGCCACCGCAATATGTCGGCGATTCGCGGCGCGCATACGAAGCCGGAGATGATCGTGCGGTCGCTCGCGCACCGGCTCGGTTATCGTTTCCGGCTGCATCGCCGTGATCTGCCCGGCAAACCTGATCTGGTTTTTCCGGCGCAGCGCAAGGTGATTTTCGTACACGGCTGTTTCTGGCACATGCACGATTGCAAATATGGCCGCGTCACTCCGGCGACCAATGCCGAGTTCTGGCGGAACAAGCGGATGTCGAATGTCGAACGCGACGGGCGCCATCTGAAATCGCTCAGACAGGACGGCTGGCGCGTGCTGGTCGTCTGGGAATGCGAAACCAGAGAGCCTGAGAAGCTGGCAAAGAAACTGGACAGATTTCTGAGGCAATGAACTTTTCCACGAAGTCACCCGCAGC
>CAYWDW010001103.1:0-1622 GCA_964457105.1 uncultured Heliobacteriaceae bacterium | reverse complement strand
TGTCAGCCAAAAAGACCTGCATCGTGGATCTGAACATGCAGGCGGGCGATCAGCCCCGGTCTGTGGCTGAAAACGGGCTGAAGTTCAGAATGTCAGTCCTGCCGGTCAGCCATCTGCCTCGCTGGTGCCGGAGCCGCAGCCCCGTAATCGGAACTTATGAGCCGCTATCGCAAAGTAGTCTGGAATGAGGGGATGCTGCTGACTCCTCATCACTTTCAGCAGTGGGATAACTATTACGAAGACCTGCTGCGTGCCCGGATGTCCGGGGTCCTGGCCTATGACTGGGGCGTGCTGGATTTACAGGTCAATCGTGAAACCATCGCCAACGGCTCGTTCAGTCTGATTCAGTGTCTCGCCGTCATGCCCGACGGGATGGTCGTCAATATTCCCGATCCGAAACAGGCGCCTCCCCCGCGTTCATTTGCCGCGCACTTTCCACCCAATCAGGACAAGCTGGAAATCTTTCTGGCCATTCCGGCCCGGCGCGACCGCGCGCTCAACTTTCAGAGCAATGGTGACGGCGGCCCGCTGACTCGATACGTACAGGTCGCCGAGACGGTCGTTGACGAAACAACGGGCAGCAACGAACAGCACATCAGTTACGCCGCCGGTAATTTCAGAATCCTGTTTGGTGATGAGTCGCGCGAAGGTTTCACGACGCTCAAAATCGCCGAGCTCAAACGTGTCGCCGATCAGCCGCGCCTGGCCGAACGTTATGTGCCGCCGTCGCTGCACCTGGGCGCTTCGGTCTGGCTGACCAACACGCTGCGCAAGATCAACGAGATTCTGATTACCAAAAGCAGCACGCTCAGCGAACAGCGTCGGCAGACGCGCAAGGGGCTGGCCGATTTCAACAGTTCTGATGTCGCAGTCTTCTGGCTGCTGCACACGGTCAATTCAGCCATTCCGCGCCTGCTGCACCTGTCGCGCACGCGGCTGGTTCATCCCGAACGGCTCTATGCCGAACTGACGCAACTGGCCGGATCGCTGATGACCTTTGTCACCGAGGAACTGCCGAAAGACCTCGTCACGCATCCGAAAGACATGCTGGCTTACGATCACGACAATCTGTTTGTCGTCTTCGATCATCTCGATCGCCTCGTCTGCCGCCTGCTGGAAGTTGTGATTCCGACCCGGTGCGTGGCGATTCCGCTTGAACGCATCAGTCAGACGATTTATGCCGGGCGCGTGCCGGACGATCTGTTGCAGATGGAAACGGCCTGGTATCTGGCGATTCAGGCGCAACTGCCGGAAGTCAAGCTGCTCGAAATGGCGCGTCCGACGGTCGTCAAGATCGCTTCGCGCGATGACATCGAAATCCTGCGCGGCGCGGCGATGCCAGGCGTCGCGTTCACCCACATTACGCCCGCACCAGCGGCGATTCCGGCGCGCATCGGTTTTCATTATTTCCGGCTCGACAGCATCGGGCCGTTCTGGGAAAAGGTGCGCGGCGCAAAGACCATCGCCGTCTATGTGCCCGGCGAATTCAGCGGCGTCAAACTGGAAATGTACGCGATCAAACCCTGAGCGGCGATTCATCACTTATGCAGAGTGCGACAGTCGAAAGAACGAGTCCCGGTCGTGGCAACGCGCCACAGGAGCGCGACCTGCTGCGCCTGGCG
>CAYWDW010001102.1:0-1623 GCA_964457105.1 uncultured Heliobacteriaceae bacterium | reverse complement strand
CGATCATCCTTGAGCGCACGCCGTATCAGGCGGCTGAAAGCACAGGCTGGGCGCAGGGCAAATTCAAAGCGCTCGCGGCTGACGGATACATCTTCGTCTTTCAGGACATCCGGGGCCGCTACAAATCGGAAGGGCAGTTTGTCATGCAGCGCGCGCCGGTTTCACTGCTCGGTGACAGCAAAGACCCGAAGATCATTGATGAAGTCACCGATGCTTACGACACGATTGACTGGCTTGTCAAAAATGTGCCGAACAACAACGGGCGCGTCGGCATCACTGGCATTTCATATCCGGGCTGGACGGCGGCGATGGCGACGCTCAGCCCGCATCCGGCGCTGCGGGCCGCTTCGCCGCAGGCTTCACCGGCTGATATGTTTCTCGGTGATGACTTTCATCACAACGGCGCGTTCCGGCTGAGTTACGGCTTTGAGTACGCGACGATGATGGAGACGACGAAGGAAAGTTCGCGCTTCGAGTTTGATCGCTACGATACTTTTGAATGGTATCTGCGCCTGGGGCCGCTCTCGAACGTCAACGAAAAATACCTGCACGGCAAAATTCCTTCGTGGAACGATTTCGTCAGTCATCCGAATTACGATCAGTTCTGGCAGCAGCAGGCGATGGCCGGGTATCTGAAAAATGTCAGAGTGCCGATGCTCAACGTCGCCGGGTGGTGGGATCAGGAAGATTTTTACGGGCCGGTGAAAATTTACGATACGCTCGAACAGCACGACCGGCAGCGGATGAATTATCTGGTCGCCGGTCCCTGGAATCACGGCGGCTGGGCGCGCAGCGATGGCAGCAGCCTGGGCCGCATCAGATTCGACAGCAACACCAGTCAGCATTACCGCGAACAGATCGAAGCTCCCTGGTTTGCATACTATCTGAAAGACAAGGGCCGACTGAATATCACCGAAGCGATCACCTTTCAGACCGGCTCGAACGAATGGAAGAGTTACGATCAGTGGCCGCCGCGCAGGATTGCGCCTGACCGCAATCTCTGGTTTCACGCGAACGGCAAGCTTTCGTTTGACGCGCCGACCGCGACCGGCGAAGCCTTTGACAGCTACATCTCCGATCCGGCGAACCCTGTGCCTTATCGTCCGCGCCCGATTGAGCCGACCTATTACCCGCGCGGTTCAGGCTGGGGCGCGTGGCTCGTCGAAGATCAGCGCTTTGCCAATCAGCGGCCCGACGTGCTGAGCTGGGAAACCGACACGCTCGCCGAAGACGTGACCGTCACTGGCAAAATCATCGCGCATCTTTTCGCCGCGACTTCGGGCACCGACAGCGACTGGATCGTCAAACTGATTGACGTTTACCCTGAAGATTATCCGAAGGAACCGAAGATGGGCGGTTATCAGTTGATGATTGCGAACGAGGTCTTTCGCGGTCGTTTCAGCAAGAGCTTTGTGAAGCCTGAAGCGATTGAGCCGAACAAAGTGAATGAATACACGATTTACCTGCACATCGCGGATCATCGCTTTCTGAAAGGTCACAAAATCATGGTGCAGGTGCAGAGTACATGGTTTCCGGTGATTGATCGCAACCCGCAGAAATTCGTCGAGAATATTTTCAAAGCCAGGGCTGAGGATTACATCACGGCGACGCAGCGCGTGTTTC
>CAYWDW010001101.1:0-1625 GCA_964457105.1 uncultured Heliobacteriaceae bacterium | reverse complement strand
GGCGGCAGCACGCGGCTCTACGATGCCGTTGAGGTTTCGATTACCGAGCAGTTGAATCAGATCGAAGGCCGCAAGGCGATCGTGCTGTTCACGGACGGCGTGGACACGGCGAGCCGCGCCACGGCGCAGGGCACTGTGCGCACAGTTGAAGAAGCGAACGTCGTGGTCTATCCGATCAAATATGAGACTGAGGATAACAACCCGTATTACGGCGGGCGCGGCGGCACGACCGGAGGCATTCAGATTCCCGGCTGGCCTGGCGCAAGGACGCCCACCATTGGCAGCGGCAGTGAAGATTACCGTTACGGTGGCGTGTATCTGAAAAGACTGGCCGATGCGAGCGGCGGACGCCTGCACAATGCCGACACGCTGTCAGACCTGGACCGCGCCTTTGCCCGCATTGCCGAAGAACTGCGGCATCAGTACCTGCTCAGTTACTATCCATCCAACACCGCCGAGGACGGCTCGTACCGCAGCATCAAAGTCCGCGTGGATCAGCCCGACCTGATCGTGCGCGCGCGGCAGGGCTATCGCGCCAAAGGCGGCCCGCAAACGCCTGCCACAAAGAAAGGCAAACGCCCGACGCTGCAACCCCGCAAGCCGAAGAACTGGTCGGCAGCGATAAATCAGACTATTTGATGGCGAGCGTGGTGGCATTACCGGCAAGGCCATTGCGCGAAATCACCAGCGTGTGATTGCCCGCAGTGATACTGGCGGGCAGCACCACGTTGATTTGATTGAGTCCCGTGAAACCGGGCGCGCGGCCTGCGTAATCAACCGTCACGGCGGTTCCGTCAATCGTCGCCTGAACGCTGGCATTCACGTTGCCGTCAACATCGGTCGCATCGGCGCCGAGGCCTGCGCCGTAAACGGCAATGATGTTCGGCTGCCCGTTGGCCTGCTTCGCATTGAAGGGCGCTGGCGTGAACGTGAAGCCGTCAAGCGCGGCGGCAGGGCCTGAGCCGCTGGCATTCGCGGTGAAGATGGCCGGCACGACAGGCGCAACCTGAACCGCTCCGGCGCGAATGAGCTGGCCATTGCTGATGATTTCAATGGTCACCGCACTTGATTGAATCGCGGTGACGGGATTGATGGAAGTCGGCACCTGAAAGTTGATCTGCGTGGGCGAGACGAAAAAGAGCGGCGCGGCGGTGCCGTTGATCAGCACCTGGACTCCGGCCAGCGAGGTCGGCAGCGGCTGTGAAGGCGCGGCCTGAGTCTGCGTTGCCAGCCCGCTGCCAAAGATGGCGCCAATGCCGCCCGGCGTCAGCACGGTTGCGTAACTTGCGGCTGACACTGCCGCGATGACACGCGATGAAGTCTGATCCGCGAGGCCGGTGTTGATCGTGGCCAGGTAATCGGTTGACTGGGCAAAATAACTTTCCCAGGCGAGGCGGAAACGCGCCAGCCGGTTGAGCGTCGCCTGGGCCGGAGTCGTTCCGGCCTGGGTCAGCAGCACAATCGCGGCGCGAAAGTTTTTTGGCGCGGTGGTTGAATCAGGCACGCGCACGCCGTTCTGCTGCACGATCTGCTCAATCGTGACGGCCTGTTTCGTGCCGCTGACGGTCAGGTTGGGTTGCGGGCCTGATGAACGAGTGCGTCCGGCGGTATTGGTCAGGCTGGTG
>CAYWDW010001100.1:0-1626 GCA_964457105.1 uncultured Heliobacteriaceae bacterium | reverse complement strand
GGCAGCGAGTGTCTCATCAATGCCAGACAGGGCTATTACGCGATTGATAAAGAATCTGAACAGCCACTGGCCGAAGCTGACGCTGAAAACACCAAAGCGGCAACTGCATCAACTCCGGCAGAGGCTGAATCAAAAGCTGAATCAAAAAACACCACACCTGCTGTGACTCCGCCTGATGCGACAACAATGCCTGCTCCAGATCCTGCCGGGACAAACTTACCGGCGCCGTCTGCCACCCGGCGGCGCAGAGTCGTCAATCCGCTGGCTCATCTGGTCACGCTCGATGTGCAGGCGCTGAATAAAAAGACCGGCGCAGCAGTGGCGAATCTCAGTTCCGATGATTTCGAGATTGAGGACAATGGCGCGAGACAGACGCTGGTTTATTTTCGTCAGGGCGAGACGCCGTTGTCACTGATGCTGCTGGTAGACGTCGCCGGGAATACGGGCTATGCGCTCTCGGCGCTACGCCGCAGCGCCAGATTCTGGCTGAGCAGACTGGGGCCGGATGATGAAATCGCGTTGATGGCTTTCGGTGGCAAAGCCGCCCTCGTTCAGGATTTCACCCGCGACCGCAAATTGATTGCCAGCCGACTGCGCAACTTTACCGAAGACGCCAGAAAGCTGGAAACAGGCGGCAGACAGGATCGCACCGGCGCGGTTTTTCAGGCCGTCGAACAACTGGACAAGACCGCCGACCCGCTCAATCGTCGTGTTGTCATAGTTGTCACCGATGACACTCAGACAATCGGTTCATCCGTCAGCGAACCGATTGCTGAATTTATTTCCGAGACCAGTTGCTCGGTCTACGCGCTCATTGCCAAAGGCGACAAACCCTCGCGCAAAAGCACCGTCACACGCGCCGTTGTCGAATCAGCCATTTTCAGCTTTGGCAATCCGGTTTCATTTGCCGTCGGCCTCGGAACCAGGCTGGGCACTCAGGCGGCGCTCAACGCGCTGCTGAAGGATCGCAACTTCACCCGCCTGGTCATCGGCTCAGGCGGAACGCTGAACCGTGCGGATGGCGAAGAGACGAGCGAGCAGATGGCCCGCCTGCTCGGCAGTTTGCAGGATCGTTATGTCATCGGTTTCAGCCCTGCCCCGCACACTTCAGGTGACAGATTTCATCAGCTCAGATTGAAGCTCAAACCGGCGTCGCAGAAACGCGCAGGTGAGGTCACGCTCGTCACCGCCCGGGGATATTTTGTGCGGCAGACTGAAT
Source organism: uncultured Heliobacteriaceae bacterium (assembly GCA_964457105.1). GTDB lineage: Bacteria > Acidobacteriota > Blastocatellia > RBC074 > RBC074 > DASRDU01. The sequence goes on along the minus strand of CAYWDW010001100.1, from coordinate 407 downwards.
CATCCGCCGCGCAGAAGGCTGTCTCGGAAAAGTGACTGGCACAAGCGAGCGAGGAATTCGCAGGCGGCAGTCAGGGCGAAGAAAGTTGATTTGCCCTGACCCATTCGCGGAAGGCTCTGAGCGCCGCGCTCTGGCCTTCATTCCGGCTGCGTTCCAGCAACTGAAACAACACTTCGCTGGTCAGAAAGGGAAAGGCGCGGCTGCGGGGTGAAGCGACATAATCCGCGCCGACGAGGTGGTAAATTTCAAACTGCGCTTCATCGTAACGCCAGAGTTCCGGCACGCCGAGCGAGGCGTAGATGTGAAAGCGACTGAGCGATTCGCTCGTGACATCAACTTCAACGGCGATGTCGGGTGCCGGATCAACGCTGAGATCGAAGACTCTTTTGCCGATGACCTGCGCGGCG
>CAYWDW010001099.1:0-1629 GCA_964457105.1 uncultured Heliobacteriaceae bacterium | reverse complement strand
TGCAGCGACGCGCAGACGGTCGTTTCAGTCGGCCCGTAGGCATTGAAGAATTTCCGCTGCCGTGACCATCTGACGGCCAGCTCCGCCGGGCAGCGTTCACCGGCGGCATTCACAACTTCAAGTTCGGGCAGGTCGTCGGCTGACAGCAGCGCCAGCACCGACGGCGGCAGCGTGACGTGCGTGATGTGCTGCTGCTGCAACAGGCGATGCAGGTCAGGCACTGACATCAGTTCTTCCTGTCGCGCCAGCACGAGCGTCGCACCGCTGCCCAGGGCCATCGCCAGTTCCCACACCGAGGCGTCAAAACTGAACGGCGAAAACTGCAACACCCGCTTGCCTGCGCGCACGCCGAAGGCCTGCTGCTGCGCCATCGTCAGATTGCACAAACCCCGATGCGCCAGCAGCGTCCCCTTTGGCTGCCCGGTCGAACCGGACGTGTAAATCACATAAGCCAGGTGGTCAGCCGTCGCGCCGCTCTCAAAATCATCAGCGCTTTCCTGCGCAATCTGCGGCCAGTCTGAATCAAGGCAGAGCAGTTCGATTGCAGATTGCAGATTTTCGATTTCAGATTGCAGATGCGCTTGTGTGAGGACGAGCTGCGCCTGCGCATCGGCGAGCATAAAAGCCAGGCGATCAGCCGGGTAATGCGGATCGAGCGGCAGATACGCGCCTCCGGCTTTGAGGACGCCGAGAATGCCGACGATCATTTCCAGCGACCGTTCAGTGCAGATGCCGACGATGGTGTCGGATGTAACGCCGCGCGCTTGCAGATGATGAGCAAGCTGATTGGCGCGGGCATTGAGTGCGCCGTAAGTCAGATGCTGCGCGCCGAACTGCACGGCGATGGCGTCAGGTTGTGCAAGCGCGTGCTGCTCAAACAACTGATGGAAGCAGGCTGCGCTGGGAAACGGCGCCTCAGTGTTGTTCCAGTCCACGAGCATCTGCTGCGCTTCGGCCTCAGTCAGCAGCGGCAGTTCCGCAATCCGCGCTTCAGGATTTTCAGCTATGCCTTCAAGCAGTGTCCTGAAATGACTGAGCATGCGACTGATCGTAGCCGAATCGAAGAGCGCCGTGTTGTATTCGATGGTTGCGCCGAGCTGCCCGTCCTGTTCGGCCATCTGAAGAGTCAGTTCAACGGGCGCAATGCGCTGATCAAGATGCACCGATTCGAGCGTCAGGGCGCCGAGTTCGAGTCGGCCACCTGCTTCATTCAGCGCGAAGGCTGAAACGTCCTGGCTGAGCAGGCGCGTCGTTTTCTGCCAGGCGAAAGCGACCTGACACAGCGGCGGGCGCGCATAATCGCGCGGCAGCCTGAGTCGTTCGATCAGCAGCGGGTATGGAAATTCGCCGTGTGCAAACGCGGCGAGCGAACTCTGACTGACCGCGCGCAGAAAATCTGAAAACTTCGGATTGCCTGACAGATTCGCGCGGATGGGGACAGGGTTGATGAAATATCCCTGCACTCGCGCCTGGCTCCGCTTGCGGTTGGCTTTGGGCGAGCAGACCAGAATCTCTTCCTGACCGGTGTACCGATGCAGCAGAACCTGAAAGGCAGCGAGCGAAATGGCAAAAGTTGAAGCGCCCTGAGCTTTGGCGACAGCGTCGAGGCGCGCAGTCAGTTCAGGCGCC
>CAYWDW010001098.1:0-1631 GCA_964457105.1 uncultured Heliobacteriaceae bacterium | reverse complement strand
TCAAAGGTTTTTCCTCAATCATGAATCCACGCCCTTGAATCTTTTCAACCCATCGCCGATACAATCGAGTGCCTGCAATCAATTCATCAAACTCAGCGACCCCGGTTGAAGGAAGCTCGCCAGTTGTGCTCGAACTTTTCAGCACATTCTTTCCTTATGCTAATGTCCCGCGCTTGATGAATTGCCCCGTGCCCGCCTGACCTTTCCACTCGCCGTTCTCAACAATCACCTTGCCGCGCGATAACACAACTTCCGTGACGCCTTTGACCGTCCAGCCTTCATACGCGCTGTAATCCACGCGCATATGATGAGTCGCGGCGCTGATCGTTTGTTCTCTGTGCGGATCAAAGATCACCAGGTCAGCGTCTGAGCCGACGGCAATCGTGCCTTTCTTCGGAAACAGGCCGAAGATTTTTGCTGCTGCCGTCGAGGTCAGTTCGACAAAACGATTGAGGTTGATGCGCCCCTGCGCCACGCCGTGATGATAGATCAGGCTCATGCGGTTCTCGACGCCGGGGCCGCCGTTCGGGATTTTGCTGAAATCGTCGCGGCCCAGTTCCTTCTGCTCTTTCATGCAGAACGGGCAGTGATCGGTTGAAATCACCTGCAAATCATCGCTGCGCAAACCGCGCCAGAGCATTTCCTGATTCGCCTTGTCGCGCAGCGGCGGCGTCATCACATACTTCGCGCCTTCAAAACCTTCCTGCTCGTAAGAGCTGTCATCGAGCAGCAGGTATTGCGGACAGGTTTCGGCATAGGCGCGCAGGCCCAGGTCGCGCGCGTGCTGCACCTCCTTCAGCGCGTCGTGGCAACTGAGATGCACGATGTAGACCGGCGAATTCGCCATCTCGGCAATCGCAATCGCGCGATGCACGCCTTCGGCTTCGGCTTTGGTGGGCCGTGTCAGCGCGTGATATTTCGGCGCGGTGCGGCCTTCGGCCAGCGCACGTTTGACCAGCACGTCAATCACCACGCCGTTTTCCGCGTGCATACAAATCAGCCCGCCATTCTCGCCCGCCACTGTCATCGCCTTGAAAATCGTGCCGTCATCAACCAGAAAAACTCCGGGATACGCCATAAACAACTTGAAGCTCGTCACTCCCTGGTCAATCAGCGCCTTCAGTTCAGGCAAGCGCTCATCGGGCAGATCGGTGCAGATCAGATGAAAGCCGTAATCGGTCGCGGCTTTGCCTTCGGCTTTGGCAAACCAGGCGTCAAGGGCCTCATTCAAAGCCTGGCCTTTGTACTGCACGGCGAAATCAATGATCGTCGTCGTCCCGCCAAACGCCGCCGCGCGCGTGCCCGTCTCGAAATCATCTGATGAAGAAGTCCCGCCGAAGGGCAGATCCATATGCGTATGCGGATCAATGCCGCCGGGGATGACGAGCCTGTCAGTCGCGTCAATCGTGCGCTCAACTGCGCCGACGACAGACGAAAGGTCTCTGCCGATCAGCGTGATGGTTTCGCCGTCAATCAGAATGTCGGCGCGGTATGAATCAACTGCGGTGATGATGTGACCGTTGGTAATCAGTGTTCGCATAACTACTCTCCGGATTCATCCACGAAGCCACACGAAGAAACACGAAGTAAGTCAGAAAGTTTTTGTGAGCGATAGCGCAGCTTCGTGGATT
>CAYWDW010001097.1:0-1631 GCA_964457105.1 uncultured Heliobacteriaceae bacterium | reverse complement strand
GCGATCGAGTTTAGGCGCGCGCGCTGACGCCATGCCGCCGCGACGAACAGCGAGCGCGAGTGAGTCCAGGCGCGTGAGAGTCTCGATCTCCGCCTTCAGTTCAGCGATGGTGCGGGCGGCGGTGGCTTGATCGAGAATCTCCTCTTCCGCCGCCTCGACCTCATTATCCGGCGCTTCTTCCAAATCTTCGACGTCTTCAGCATCAAGCGCTGGCGCGTCGGCGACGATAGTAGCCCGATGCAGTAACTCCATCTCGCGCAGCCTTCCTTCTAAACGCTCGCGACGGCGGCGCAGCGATTGGTAGATGGCTTCGGGCGAAGAGGCCAGGCGACGTTGCAGAATGGTCAGCGCAAAGCCGACCGTGCCCGCGCGCTTGTCGTTCTGAAGCGATTCGGCGCGGTTGAACTCATCCCGCACATAATCGGTGACGGCTTTATAAAGCTGCGCCTCGGCGTCGGAAAGTTTGTAGGGAACCGTATAGGCGATGCGCTCAGGGAAGAGCGGTGTGGCGTCGAATTTGAGCAAAGTCTCCTTGACCATCCGGCGCATCAGATCGGAGACATCCGCCGTGTGGACGCCGTCGCGGAAGCGCCCCTCGAACCGGTCACCGTCGAGCAGCGACATAAAAAGCTGGAAGTCCTCTTCCTTGCCGTTGTGCGGCGTCGCCGTCATCAGCAGGAAGTGGCGCGTCAGCGTCGAGAGCAATTGGCCGAGCCGGTAACGTTTGGTGTATTTGATCTCGCCGCCGAAAAAGGAGGCGGACATTTTGTGCGCCTCATCACAGACAACCAGGTCCCATCGGCAATCCGGCGCTTTCAGCTTGTCCTGCACGTCTTCGTTGCGCGAAAGTTTGTCGAGCCGGGCGATGACGAGGTTCGTTTCCAGAAACCAGTTGCCGGTGCGCGCAGCTTCCAGCTTGTCGTTGGTGAGAAGCTCGAAAGGCAGATGAAAACGCCGGTACAACTCATCCTGCCACTGTTCGGCCAGACTGCCGGGGCAGACGACCAGGCAGCGTTGCAGGTCACCGCGAGCGATCAACTCTTTGATCAGCAACCCGGCCATGATGGTTTTGCCCGCGCCCGGATCATCGGCCAGCAGAAAACGCAGCGGCTGTCGGGGGAGCATCTCTTCATAGACCGCTGTGATTTGATGCGGAAGCGGTTCGACCACGGAAGTATGAACAGCCAGAACAGGATCAAACAGGTGGGCCAGCCGGATGCGGTGCGCCTCGGACACAAGACGGAACAATGCGCCGTCGCCGTCAAAGCTCCACGGGCGGCCACACTCAACGACTTCGATCCGAGGCTCGTCGTGGCGATAGAGCAGCTCATTGGCCACTCTACCTTCAGGCGTCTTATAGGTCAGTTCTAGGGCTTCGGAGCCGAACCATTGAACGCTGACGACTGTGATCAACGAGCCGGGCAGGATGCCGCGCACTGCGGCCTTGGGAGTAAGGTCTTCAAGTCTGCTCATTGCGTTCGCCTTTCACGGGCATAACTGGCGCCCGTGGTCCTCGCCCGGCAATCTATGTGCCAGCTTCTATACGGTATTTTTTCAGCCAGTTGGTCAGGGTCTGATATAGATTTACGCATAAGTAATTAAGCAAAATACTTTTGGCACTCGGAGTACAC
>CAYWDW010001096.1:0-1631 GCA_964457105.1 uncultured Heliobacteriaceae bacterium | reverse complement strand
CAATTTTCCGATCTATTCGATTCACGAAAAGAAGGCGCACAACGCCTATCTTGAAATCGCCGCTGAACTCGGCCTCGGCGGGCTGCTGGCTTATCTGCTGCTGGTGCTGTCGCCGCTGAAAAGATTGCGCCGGGTCGAGAAAGAAAACATCGCGCAGCGCAACGCCGCAGAGCGTGAACGGTACCTGCTGAGCATTGGTTTGCAGGCGTCGTTTTACGCTTATCTGGTGTGCAGCTTTTTCGCTTCGATTCAGTATCTGTGGTTCATCTACTTCCCGGTCGCGTGGGCCATTGCGCTCAGTCGGCTTCAGCCACTCGACCAGGAAGCTGAAGTTGTGGCGAATCCGCTGCCGCGCTGGCGCGTGGCAAGCGCGATCACGAAAGGAAAGGCATGATTGCTGCAATCATTTATTTCACGGCGCTGGCGCTGATCTTTTATACGTGGATCGGCTATCCCGTGCTGGCCTGGCTGCTGAGCCTGGCGCTGGGCCGCCCGGTGCGCAAGGCCGCCATCACGCCGCGCGTTTCGATCATCATTGCCGCCTACAACGAAGAGCGCGACCTGGCCGCCAGGCTCGACAACACGCTGGCGCTCGATTACCCGCCCGAACAGCTTGAAATCATCGTCGCTTCGGACTGCTCGACTGACCGCACCGATCTGATTGCGCGCAGCTATGCCGGACGCGGCGTCAGATTGCATCGGCAACCGCACCGGCGCGGCAAGACCGTCGCGCAGCATCAGGCCGTCAGTCTGTCATCGGGCGCGATTCTGGTCTTTTCAGATGCGACGACGCTGTATGACAAGTCGGCGCTGCGCCACCTGGTCAGCAACTTTGCCGATCCTGAAGTCGGCTGCGTGGCCGGGCAACTGATCTATGCCAGTCGCGCGGCAAGCAGCACCGGGCGCGGGTGCCGTTCTTACTGGGGCTATGAAAAAATGCTGCGCCGAAGTGAAAGCCGCCTCGGTTCACTGATCGGCGTCAGCGGCTGCCTGTATGCCGTGCGGCGCAGTTCCTACACGCGGCTGTCGCGCGAGATGATTGATGATTTCGTGATTGCCACAGAGATTCATCAGCAGCGACTCCGCACCGTCTTTGAGCCGCAGGCCGTCGCCTTTGAAGAACCCAACAAACGCACGCGCAATGAATTCAGCATGCGCGTGCGAATCATCGAACAAACCCTGCGCGCCCTGGCCGGTTATCGTGAAGCCCTGCACTGGCGGCGCGGCGCGCTTTTCGCGTGGCAGATGTTTTCGCACAAACGGCTGCGTTACCTTGTTCCGTTCTGCCTGGTCGCGCTGTTTGCCGCCAGTCTGTGGCTGGTGAATGACGGCTGGTTTTATCAGCTTGCGCTGCTCGGTCAGTGCGGCTTTTATCTGCTGGCGCTGGCCGGATGGCTGTGCGAACGCGCCGGAATAAAAGCCGGGGTGCTGGCACTGCCTGCTTATTTTGTTCTCGCCAATGTTGCCTCGCTCGCGGCATACCTGAAATATTTTCGCGGCGAAGCCTTTGTCATCTGGCAACCGCTGCGCGAATCGCGGCTGCCGCAAACTGAACAGTCATAGCTCAATGACTGACGCAAAACTATGGGAGCGCGGGCTGCCAGCCCGCCGGATTGATGCCGCCGCGCCAG
>CAYWDW010001095.1:0-1632 GCA_964457105.1 uncultured Heliobacteriaceae bacterium | reverse complement strand
ACGCCCAGGCCCGCCATGTGGACGTGCTGCTTGAGCGCCGCGACGATGACGCCGTGATGATTATCGAAGACGACGGCGTCGGCTTCGATCAGCAGGAACTGGAAAAACACTCCCGCGCGACGCTCGGCCTGATCGGCATGCGCGAGCGGGCGGCCCTGATCGGCGGCACGCTCGAAATCGAATCAGCGCCAGGCCGCGGCACGACCATCTTCGTCAGAGTTCCGCTCAGGCAGGAGGAGCCGCAATCATGAAAAAGATTCGCGTTTTTCTGGCCGAAGATCACATCACCGTCCGCGAGGGGCTGAAGCTGCTCGTCAACGCTCAGCCTGACATGGAAGTCATCGGTGAAGCCGGTGATGGCCGCAGCGCCGTCGCGCTCGCCCGGCAGTTGCAGCCCGATGTCGTCGTGATGGATGTTTCGATGCCCGAACTGAACGGGCTGAAGGCGACTGAACAACTCAAGCAGGCCTGCCCCGCCCTGCCGGTGCTGGCGCTGACGCGCTATTCAGACAGCGGCTACCTGCAGCAACTGCTCGCCGCCGGGGCGTCAGGCTACGTCCTCAAACAGAGCGCCGCCGCTGAACTGCTGCGCGCCATTCGCGTGCTGGCCGACGGCAGCAACTACCTTGATCCCGGCATCACGCAGAAAGTCGTCGCCAGTTTTGCCGGACGCCAGCCAGGACCGGGCGATCAGGCGCAGGCGGCGCTGAGCGCCCGCGAAGCCGAAGTGCTGCGCCTGATCGCGCTCGGTTACAGTAACAAGGAAGTGGCCGCACAGCTTCAGATCAGCGTCAAGACGGTTGAAGCGCACAAGGCCAATGGCATGAAAAAACTCGGCGTCACCAGCCGCATCGGCATTGTGCGTTATGCCATCCTCCAGGGCTGGCTGCGCGAAGACTGACGACCGCCGCCGCACGCCTGTTATTCTTTAATCGCGCTGAGGGAAAACCCCTGGCCACTTTCCGCTCCCTCCTGATAGACACCGCCTGCCACCGCGTTATGCTGTCTGGCAGCAGCAGCGATCATCTGGCCATCTCCCAATTATCGCCTGCTGCGGCGGAGTTAAATCGCAGAGTTAAATCAAAGACATCATTCAGCCATTTTCCGGCGCCGGTGATCTGACCGGACGGAGAGCCGAACCGTTGGTGACAGCCCGGCTGTCACCGGGAGAACTTCAATGCCCCCCCATCAATACATCCTGTGTGTGGAAGACGACGATGACGCCTGCGAACTGTTCAGGGTGACCATGCCTGAGTATCAGTTCGTGTTTGTCAGCAAACGCGCCGAGGCGCTGGAGCAGGCGGCGGACGGGCAGGCCGGACTCTTTCTGCTCGATGTCCTGCTGCCCGACTGTTCAGGCCTCGAACTGTGCCGCGAACTGAAGGTCTTGTTTCCACAGACGCCGGTCGTCTTCTGTTCCGGCGCAGCCCGCGACTCAGACCGCCGCGCCGGGCTTGGCGCGGGCGGCACTGCCTACCTGGTCAAGCCTCTCAATTATGACCTGCTGCGCGAAGTCGTTCAGGCGCTCTTCAACCGCCAGCCGGGATCTGAACGAACCGCCGCGTAACCCTGAAGTCCAATGGCATTGAATTAAGGAAAAAGGGGCAAGCCCTGGAGCGCGGGCAGCCTGCC
>CAYWDW010001094.1:0-1640 GCA_964457105.1 uncultured Heliobacteriaceae bacterium | reverse complement strand
GCTGCCGCGCCAGGCAGGGGCGGGCTGGCAGCCCGCGCTCCCAGGCAATCTCAGTCCTGTTCGACTTACGGTGCGGTGAGACAACGGCGAATTTCTTCCACCTTTGTTTCCCAGCTTTCGGTGCGCATCAGATCGCTGCGGGCGGCGCGTGGCCCCGGCTCGGCGAGCGCGCGCCTGATCTGCGCCACGAAGGCTGATTCATCAGCTCCGATCAGGCACAGCCCCATGCGGCTGACTTCAGGAATCGGAGTTGAAACCACCGGCAATCCGGCGGCGAGATATTCACGCACCTTCAGCGGACTGGCGTTCAGCGTCAGTTCGTTGATGCGGAATGGATTGAGCGCCACATCAAAGCCCTTGCAGAAGGCGGGCAGTTCGGCATAGGGTCGCCGCCCGATCAGATGCACATTGGGCAATTGCTTCAGGCGTGCAATGTCGGTCGTGGCCCGGCCCACGATCACCAGCGAACCTTCAGCAAAAGTGCGCGCCGTGTGCGCCAGCAGTTCGACATCCACCCAGTCGGCGAGCAGGCCGTGAAACCCGATCACCGGACGCGGCAGCCGGGCGATGGCTTCAGGCACACAGGTCGCCGGATCGAGCGCCCGGCGAAAATGCTCGAAATCAACTCCGTGCCGGATCAGGTGAGTGCGCGGATTGTAGCGGGCTTTGGACGCCAGCAGCTTCTCAGCCGAGACGACCACCAGATCGGCCCGCCGACACAGTTCCTGCTCCATCGCGGCCAGCGACGTGGCGGCGACGCCGGTAAAGGCGGTGTATTCATCCACGCAGTAATAGATCAGCAGGTCTTCATCAAGCGCCCCGGCAATCACGGCGGCAGCCGGATTGAAGACAAAATTGATGACGCGCGAAAAACGCAACTGCCGCATCGCCCGCTGCACCTGCCAGCGCAGAAACTGACGATTGAAGCGCCGCACGGCCTGGCTGCCATAAGCCGGCACCGCCAGCGGATTGAGGACAAAAATTCCCGGCTCGACTTCACGCACCGGTTCAAGCGCTGAGGTCAGCTTGCTGACCGCGCGCGTGAGATCAGCCTTTGAGGCCGTCGGTCGGCGATACCCGATGGAGTTGATCCAGAGAATCCGGTTCTGTCGGGCGAGGATGCGCATCAGATGATTTTTTGAGAGCGGATCGCCGTTCCAGTCATGACTGAAACAAAGCAGATCACGCCCGCGCAGCGGATCGGCGCTGCGCGCGCCCGCCATCATCTGCACGGGCAGCCTGCGTTCGGTGCCAGGGGTGATTACGGGATTCATCATGTGTGTGTGCCTTGACCTGTTGCCTGATGGCTTGCGCCGTTCTTTCAGTTTGCTTCAGCCGACCAGCGAACCGGCTTCGTTTTTCGCCTTCAGCCCAGGACTTGTTTCTTCATCCATAAACCGGCGCAGCCACAATTCAAGATTGACCAGCGCCCAGAGTCGCTGCGCGTGATCGCGCCGACCTGAGGTGTGTTCGGCCAGCAGTCGTTCCAGAAACCCGCGTCTGAACAGGCCGCGTTCCAGCGCGCGTTCGCTGAGCAGACAGTCTTCGACCAGCGGCCTGAACTCGCCGCGAAACCATTTGCCGACGGGCACCGGAAAGCCCATTTTGGGCCGCTTCAGAATCGCTTCGGGCAGCAACCC
>CAYWDW010001093.1:0-1642 GCA_964457105.1 uncultured Heliobacteriaceae bacterium | reverse complement strand
CGATCCGGCGCCAGTTGATGCCCGCTACCTGGTCAGCCAGCCGCGACAGATGGATGTCGTGCAACACCCAGACCAGGCCGACGGCGGCCAGCAGCCAGCCGATGGCGTAGCGCCAGTTGCGGAAGATGGATTGGCCGGAGTTTCGCGCGGAAGAACTGCTCATCTCAACTGCGACCGCCTGCCCGGTTATCTTATGAGCCGGCGAGTGTCTGATTTGTACCCTGGCGTACCGACCACGCGCCCGCAGGCCGTCTATATTGTTTTCCCCCAGGCTTCTGCTTTTTCGCCGCTCCCCTTTTGATTGAGGATTGAAGCTCCGCATGAATAAGACAGGAGGGGTGCGCCTCTGAACACATTGCTGATTTATCTGACGGCCCTGTGGCCATTGGTCGTGTACTTCATCGCGGTGATCCTGCTGGTGGCGGGAATGCTCGTGGTTTCATATTTGCTGGGACAGCGACACCGGGCGAGGGCGATGATCGAGCCTTACGAATCGGGCATCGTCTCGACCGGTTCGGCGCGGCTGCGTTTTTCGGCGCAGTTCTACCTGATGGCGATGCTGTTTGTGATCTTCGACCTCGAAGCGGTTTTCATCTTCGCCTGGGCGGTCGCCTTTCGTGAGCTGGGCTGGGCCGGTTACGTTGGCGTGCTGGTCTTTATTGGCGTGCTGGTTGCGGCGCTGATCTATGCGTGGCGGCTGGGCGCGCTCGATTGGGGAAGCAAAGGCAGAAAACAGGAGCAGGGTGAGCGATGCGATGGCAGTTGAGCAGAGCGACGAATTCAACGGCGCGGGCCGGTGGTGCTGGCAGCGCTGACGGTGACGGCTCTTTTGAAAGCGCCGTGCGGCGCAATCTGGTGCTGGCGCGCTTGCAGGACCTGCTGGCGTGGGGGCGTAAAAATTCGATCTGGCCTTTCAACTTTGGCCTCTCGTGCTGTTTTGTCGAGATGGCCACCAGCCTCACCAGCAAGTACGACATCGCGCGATTCGGCGCTGAGGTGATTCGCGGCACGCCGCGCGAAGCCGATCTGATGGTCATCGCGGGCACGGTCTTCATCAAGATGGCGCCGATCATCCGGCGGCTGCACGAACAGATGATGGAGCCGCGCTGGGTGATCTCGATGGGGTCGTGCGCCAATTCCGGCGGGATGTACGACATCTACAGCGTCGTTCAGGGCGTGGATAAATTTCTCCCGGTTGATCTTTACGTGCCCGGCTGTCCGCCCAGTCCCAGCGCGTTTATGGAAGGCCTGGTGCTGCTTCAGCAGGAGGTCGGAAAAGAACAGCGCCCGCTCAGTTGGGTCGTCGGCCCGCAAGGCGTCATTCGCCCGGAGCCTCCGTCAATGCGGGAGCTGAAGCGAGCCGAAAGACAGCAGGCCACGATGTTGCGTTCCCCTGATGAAGTTTGATGCTTGTCATTACCCAAATTTTCGCGCGAGATGAGTATGGTGATTCCCCTGCCGCGTAGCGGCTTTTGACTTTAGCCGTGCGTTTTAACGCACGGTAGCAACGGCACAGTTCTCCTCGTCGCGTCAGCGACGGTTGAATGATCAAGCTTGTAATAGACGCCTGTCGGTTCAATCGTCGCTGACGCGACGGGGAGCGGCTTTGGCCTCCGGACCGTGCGTTAAAACGCACGGCTAA
>CAYWDW010001092.1:376-1642 GCA_964457105.1 uncultured Heliobacteriaceae bacterium | reverse complement strand
CGGCGTCCACCGGCACGTCTTCGGCCTGGCGGGTGGCGCGATCAGTAAATTCAACCCTGCCTTCCTTCAGCTTCTTCGCGCCAATCGTGATCCGATAAGGAATGCCGATCAGGTCAGCGTCGTTGAGTTTGACCCCGGCGCGTTCGTCGCGGTCGTCGTACAGCGCTTCGACTCCGGCGTGCTGAAGCTTTTCATAAATCGCGTCAGCCGTGCGCCGCAACTCCTCATCCCTGCTGTTGAGCGGCGTGACCACGACCTGAAACGGCGCAATCGTCATCGGAAAGATGATGCCCGCTTCATCGTGGCGCAATTCAATCGCCGCCGCCAGAATGCGCTCAACGCCGATGCCGTAACTGCCCATGACAATCGGCACTTCTTTGCCTTCAGCGTTCAGCACGCGCGCGCCCATCGAATCGCTGTATTTGGTCCCAAGCTTGAAAATGTGACCAACCTCAAGCGCCTTGCCGATGCGCAGCGTGCCGTCACAGTTCGCGCAGCCTTCGCCTTCGGCCACCGTGCGCAGGTCAGCCCACTGCGTCACTTTGATGTCGCGCGCCAGGTTGACACCGCGCAGGTGATGGTCGTCAACGTTGGCGCCGGTCGTCATATTCGCGCGTCCGCGCAGCGCCTCGTCCGCAATGATTTTGTATTTCGTCACGCCGACTGCGCCGAGGCTGCCCGCGTGCGCGCCCAGGGCGCCAGGGATTTCTTCGGGATGCGCCGGGCGCAACTGCTGCAATTCGGCTTTTTCAGCGCGCAGCAACGCGCCGACCGCCGAAGCCAGCTTGGCCTCGTTGAGCGGATGATCGCCGCGCAGCAGCGCCAGGATGATTTCGTTTCTGATCCCTTTTTTGTCTTCGATGACCGCGACGTAAATCAGCGTCTTGATCTGACGGTCAGCCGCCGCGCCGCCGGCAAACGTCACCAGGTCTTCAATCGTGCGCACCCCCGGCGTCGGGAACTTCTCAACTGCCGTGTCAGCATTGTCATCAGCGATGGCCGGAATGCGCGACTGCGCCTTTTCAGTGTTCGCCGCGTAACCGCACTGCGGACAGCTTGCCACGAGGTCTTCACCGGCATTGGTGTAAACCATAAATTCATTCGACGCCGAACCGCCCATCGCGCCGGTGTCAGCTTCGACGATGACGTATTCCAGCCCGCAGCGATCATAGATGCGGCAGTAAGCGCGACGCTGATCGTCAAAGGCCCGGTCGAGTCCGGCAAAATCAATGTCGAAGGTGTAAGCATCCTTCATCGTGAACTGCC
>CAYWDW010001092.1:0-366 GCA_964457105.1 uncultured Heliobacteriaceae bacterium | reverse complement strand
TCGCGGAACTTGGTTTGAATCTGATACCAGACCTGCGGCAGTTGTTTGTATGACCGCAGGTGTTTGCGCGCAATGTCGGTAAAGACTTCCTCGTGCGTCATGCCCAGGCACAGATCAGCGCCCTTGCGATCCTTCAGGCGAAACATATTGTCGCCCATCACCGTCCAGCGGCCTGATTCCTTCCAGATTTCCGCCGGATTGAGCGCAGGCAGGTAAAATTCCTGCCCGCCGATGGCGTTCATCTCTTCGCGGATGATCTGCGAAATCTTCAGAATCGAACGCTGCGCAAGCGGCAGATAAGAATAGATGCCTGCGCCAAGCTGCCGGATCAGCCCGGCGCGCAGCAGCAGTTTATGACTGATGACT
>CAYWDW010001091.1:0-1643 GCA_964457105.1 uncultured Heliobacteriaceae bacterium | reverse complement strand
CACCAGTTCAAAACTGGCGCGCCCGCTGACGAGCAGCAGGTAATTGTTGAGCGGCACGCGGCGTTCGAGCAGCGCCGCGCCGATCAGTTTGTCGAGCGCATTGTGCCGCCCGACATCTTCGCGCAGAGCCAGCATTCGCCCGTCAGCATCAAACAGCGCCGAAGCATGCAACCCGCCCGTGCAGTCAAAGACCGCCTGGGCCGTGCGCAAACTGGCCGGCAGCGCGTGAATCACCTGCGCCGCGACCACAGGCCCTTCAGGCAGCACCGGACAGGCGGCGGTCTGCACCGCTTCAATCGAAGTCTTGCCGCAAACGCCGCAACTCGATGACGTATAAAAATGGCGTTCGAGGCGTTTGAGATCAACCTTCACCCCGGACTTCAGATCAATGCGCACGACGTTGTGCAGTTGCGCATCGCCCACAGGTTTGCCGCAATGCCTGATCTGTTCAATCTGATCGGCGCTGGTGATGATGCCTTCGGTAAAGAGAAATCCGGTGGCGAGGTCAAAATCGCTGCCGGGCGTGCGCATCGTGACTGAAATGCTTTTGTGCGCAAAGTTGTCTTCGGTCGCAAAGCCAAGCCTGATTTCCAGCGGCTCTTCAACCGCCAGCAGGTCGCGGCGCACCATCGCTGCGGCCTCGCCGCCCAGGCTTTGCACCGGCAGTTCAATCATTCGCGGGTCGGACATAACTTTCACCTTTCGACCAGGGCGCAGATCAATGATTCCTCGATAGCATACGGAACCTGACGAAATAACGAAACGGCGGGCGATCAGGCGCGGCCTCGCAATCTGAAAAAATCTGTGCCAGTCTGGCCGACCCTGAGCGAATCTCAACCCAAAGGAACACCGCACAGCATGAGCGAACTGGTAATGGTCAGGCACGGACAGGCTTCATTTTTCAGCGCTGATTACGATCAGCTTTCGCCGACCGGTGCCTTGCAGGCGCAGGAACTGGGCCGGTTCTGGCTCGCGCGCGGCGTCAGGTTTGATGAAGTTTACAGCGGCCCGCTGCGGCGGCAGGTGCGCACGGCTGAAGTCACCGGTGAAGTTTATCGTCAGGCTGACCAGCCCTGGCCTGAGCTGAGCATCGTTGATGAACTGGCTGAATATGATGGCGATGGCCTGATGCGGACGCTGCTGCCGATGCTGGCCGAACGCGACCCGCGCGTGCAGCAACTGGCCGATGAATATGAACAAGCTGAAGGTCAGCGCGAAAAATACAAAACCTTTCACCGGATGCTCTCGGCCACCGCCGAGGCCTGGCTGCGCGGCGAAGTTTTTGCACCCGACGTTGAACCCTGGCGCAGCTTTCACGACCGCGTGCAGCGCGGGTTGCAGCAGATCACTGCGGGCGCGACCGGTGGCCGCCGCATTGCGGTGTTCACTTCGGGCGGCCCGATTTCGATTGCCGTGCAAACAGCGATGCAGGCGCCCGAACCGCTCGCGCTCGCGCTCAACTGGCGCATCCGCAACTGCTCAGTCACAGAAATCGTGTTCAGTCGCGGCAAATTCACGCTCGATCATTTCAACGGCATCCTGCATCTGAGCGACCCGAAGCTGTGGACTTACAGGTAAACCACATCGTTGTTCAGCCAGTGGCAGACCCGAAACACAACTGATGCCTGATGTCTGACTCCTGC
>CAYWDW010001090.1:0-1645 GCA_964457105.1 uncultured Heliobacteriaceae bacterium | reverse complement strand
AGCTTCCAGATAACTCCAGGTTTTCGGCGCAAACTCTCTGATGCCGCGCGTGTCATCACCGGGCTTCTTCTGTGTCAGGAGCAGGTAACGATCTGTTGAGCGCGTTCGCCCGTTGGCGATGTCTGATCCTTTCAGGAGTGGATAGAGAAAAGTGTTCTCAATGTCCACTGCGGCGCCGCGTCCGTTGACCAGCGAGCCGTTGATGACTTTGAGTTCCATCACCTCGGCGCAATCGTGCTTGACGCCGGAACGCCACCGGCAAGCGCTTTTACCGAACAGCTCGATGTGTTCATCAAAGGCTGTCAGATCCCTGACCATAATATTGTTTCGCCAGCCTGTGCGCACGGCGGCGTCAGTTTCGAGATCAGCAAAGACTTCGTAATCGAACTCACGCGGCACCTGTCCGAAACGACAGTAAAGGAGACAGGCTGCGACTGAAACGCCGAAGTGGCGGGCGGCGTCTATTCTGAAGAGAGCCGCTCTCGCCACCGGAAAATGATTGAGATGAAGATAGTCGAGCAGCCTGCGCGCGACCGATGTCTTGCACAACACCGCCAGTTCTCCGCCCGACTGCGCCAGGCATTCAGCCAGCCGGATCAGCATCCATTCTGAAATATCGAAATTACTCCGGCCTGTCAGAGCATCCAGCCCCTTCAGTCCCTGAAAGTTTCTCTTCTCCGGCAGATTCGCGCCGCCGATGGCTCCCTGCACGGAATTCGTCACCCAGGGCAGATTCCCCAGGATCAAGGCTCTGCCTTTCGTTGCCCTGATCAATGTCTCCCAGTCAGTCGTGAAAAAATCTCCCTGCCAGAGTTCAATGTTTTCAGCCAGCGGAAAATCTGCGGAGCGATCACGCAGTTCATCCAGATATAAAGGATTGATCTCGACTCCGATGATTCGGCTTGTTTGTGGGAATGACTGCCCCGCTGCTCTGATAAATGCTCCGGCGCCGCAGGTCGGCTCAATTATCACTTCCGGCGACACGCCCAGCGCGACCAGGCGGCGACAAACCTGTTCAGCCAGTTCGCGCGGAGTCTGAAAATCTCCGTATTCAATTCTGGAGTGGACAACCGGCGCTTTCATAAGCTGGAACGATAAACGGATCGCACTCCTTCTTCAACACCTGCCTTTTCCATGACTCGTCCGTATTGAAGTCGCCATTGCAGCGCATTTGAGATGGTCAGGAAGCCCTGCACAGGCGGGTCGCGCAGAATTTCATCAGCCAGATTGCCAGCCTCGATTTCATCAACCGGAAGATTCCTGTCCAGGAGAAAGGCGATCAGGTCATCCCGGTTACCTTCGTTATCCAGAGTGGCGCGCAACCCGCGAGTCATCTGAAAATCAGCCGTGCGATGACGCTCAACGAAAATCGTCTGCAGAATCTTCAGCCTGGCCGTTCGCCTGGCGGCATCGTCGGATTTGTCATACACGAATATCAGCAGCGAATAACCGAGACCGTAAATTTTCTGACGGGCCGATTTGTACGGACAGGAAGATTGCGGCTGACGAACGCTGGTCACTTTCACGTCAACCAGCAGTTCAGGAAAATCTATCCCACTCGCGGAGTTTCCCTCAGTGAACCGATACCCCGACTTCAGATAAGCTCTGAACTTATGCTCCAGATAAGTTCCCACGGCTTTGCCAT
>CAYWDW010001089.1:0-1647 GCA_964457105.1 uncultured Heliobacteriaceae bacterium | reverse complement strand
CGACGATGGTGTAACTGGCATTGTTGAGCAGCACGCTCTGGCCGACGATGCCGGGCGCGCGGTTGAAACGGCGTTCCCACGCGCGATGGCTCAGCACGGCGACGCGCCCTGTCCGGTCTTCTTCCGGCAAAAACGCGCGCCCCAACAACGGTTGCGCGCCCAGCGCCGGAAACAAATCCGCCGTCACCATCGCGGCTTCGATCCGCACAGCCCCGCCCGCCGAATTCAGCGACAACCCGCGCAGGCGATACACCGCCAGCCGCTCGAAGGCCTGCGCTTCGGCGCGGAAATCAGCGAAGTCCGGGAACGACAGCGGACCGAACCGCGTCCGGTCATTCGCGCCAGTTGAGCCAACGGCCACCAGCCGTTCGGGCGCGGCAAAGGGCAACGGTTTGAGCAGCACCGCGTTGATGACGCTGAACAGCGCCGTGTTCGCGCCAATGCCCAGCCCCAGCGTCAGCACGGCAATCAAAGTAAAGCCGGGTTGTTTGAGTAACATTCGCGCGCCGTAGCGCAGGTCTTGCCACAGGTTTTGCATATCTTCTCCTTAATGGGAAGTCGGAAGGCGGAATTCGGGAGTCGGAAGGCGGAAGAAGAAAGAAGATCGAATATCGCCTTCTCTTCCAACTCCCGACTTCCGACTTCCGCCTACTCACATCTGAGCGCGATCAGCGGATCCACCTGCGTCGCCCGCCGCGCCGGCAGCCAGCAGGCCAGCAAGATGACGGCGCACAGCAGCGCGATGATCGCCGCGTAGGTCGTCAGGTCCGTCGCGCTGACCTGGAATAGCAAACTCCGCATCAGGCGCGTCAGCAACAGAGCGGCGGTGACTCCGAAGGCGATGCCGAGCAATCCGAGTTTCATTCCCTGTCCGATCACCAGCCGCAACACGTCGCGCGTCTGCGCGCCGAGCGCGATGCGGATGCCCAGTTCCGGGATGCGTTGGGTGACGGCGTAGGAAATCACGCCATACAAACCGATCAGCGCCAGCACGAGCGCCAGCCCCGCGAAAGAACCCAGCAGCAACAGGTTCAGCCGATCCGGCGCGATTCGTTCGGCGCGCAGTTGTTCCATCGTGTTCACGGCGTAAATCGGCAGTTGCGGATCGAGTTGTCCCACCACGCCATGCAGCGCGGGAACGAGCGATTGCGGATCAACCGAGGCGCGCATCGTGACTCGCACGTCCGGCACGGAACCTTGCAGGTACGGCACGTAAGCCTGCACACGGTTCGATTCTTCGCGCACGCCGTTCATCCTGACGCGGCCCACGACGCCCACCACCTCCAGCGACGGCGCATCCGTCACTGCGCCGAAGCGCACGCGTTTGCCTATCGCGCTTTCATTCGGCCAGTAGCGGCGAGCGAATTCCTCGTCAATCACGATGCAATTCAACCCCGCGATCAGGCGCTGGATGGGGTTGAGCTTGCTGAGGTCGCGTCCGCGCAGGTGGTCGCGGTTGTCGCGCTCATCAAACCAGCGCCCGGCGCGCAGCGGAATGTTCATCGTCTCGAAATAGCCGGGCGAGACCAGCGTCATATCCATCGAAGGCAATTCATTCGGCGCAGGCTGAGGGCGGTCGTCAAGCGCGAAACTCGATGACCAACCGTTGTTGCCCAGCGGCAGGCCCGACGACCACGCCGCATTCGT
>CAYWDW010001088.1:0-1648 GCA_964457105.1 uncultured Heliobacteriaceae bacterium | reverse complement strand
GCAGGCGAAACGAATGCACATCAGCTTCGCGGGCCTTGATGAATTTCACCGTCACCGGATCGGCCAGATGCCCGCCCACATCGAAGGCCAGCGTGCGCCAGTCCAGAAACTGCCCGAACGAAGCCAGGTCGAGACACAGCACCAGCGCCACCAGCAGGGCTGAAAATACTGTCTGCCTGTTCGCCAGCCACCAGGCAGCCGCGACCGCCAGCGCCAGCATCAGCGCCGGAACCAGCAGTTCAGCGTGTCTGAAGCTGCCGCCGCGCGACACATAAACTGTCGCCGTCACCAGCACAATTCCGGTCAGTCCCGCCGCGCAAAGTTTCAGCGTTTTTTGCACCTCGGCCCGGCCAGCCTTCAGCATCCAGTCAGCACCCAGGCCGGCCAGCACGGCCAGCGCAAAATCAAACTCAAACAGATGCCGCGACGACGTGCGAAACAGGTTGTAGACCGGCACGCGATACAGCAGATGATTCACGCCAAAAGGCAGCGCATCACCAAACGACAGCAGCAGCGCCACGTAAGCGATAAACGCCCAGAACCAGGCCGTGCGATGGCGCCATCCGAACAGCGCCACCAGCGCGAGCAGCAGCCCCGTCAATCCGACATAACCCGCCGTCACATAAATTCCCCACGCCCCCTGATAAGGCTGTTGATAAGGCGGCAGCGCGGCCCCGCCAAAGAAATACGGAAAGATCAGCGCCGCCGCCTGACGCAGCGGAAAGTTGTGCGAGGCGAAGTTTTCATAACTGATCGTCACGCGCGCGCCCTGCTGCTGCAATTCTCTGAGCGGCAGCAGTTGCATCATCGCAAGCAGCGCGCCGCACAGCGCCATCGCGCCCGTCGCGGCCAGCAGTCGCCAGCGCGGCTGAGTCCGTTGGCGCAGCGTCACCGCAGACAACACATAAGCGCCGCCGAGCAGTGCCGTGTGCCAGGTCAGTTGCGGAAAGCTCGTCAGAAACTGAAGAAAGATAAATAACGCTCCGGCGCTGATCCATTTCCATTCGGCGCGCTGACACAGTTTCTCAATCGCCAGCATCACCCAGGGCAGCCACGCGGCAGCGGCCAGCATCGCTGAATTACCGAGCGACATCACCATCATCCCGCCAAATGAAAACACCATGCCGGTGATGAGCGCCGCCACCCGGCGCTGACCGACAGCCCGCGCAAACAGGTAAGCCCCGACGAGCGCCTGATAGAAGGTCACAATCACGACCGTATTGATCGCGGCCTTCGGCGGCAGCACCGCAAAGATCCAGTTCAGCGGATAGAACGCGCCCGGATAAACATCAGCCAGCAGCGGCATCCCGCCAAACACATACGGATTCCAGAGCGGCAGTTGCCCCGCCGCCAGCATCCGGCCCGTCAGAATCTTGACGCCCAGGTGCTGCGGCCACCCGTCGCCCTGCACCAGCGCCACACGGCCCGCCACCGCCGGATAAAACCAGACCAGCGGCAGCACCAGCATTGACAGCCACACCAGTTGTCTCTCAGCAATGCGCTTCACGAATGATGGTGTCTCTTGTTATTGCAGATTCTTTGTCCGCGTAGCGGACTCAGCTTTATCAACATTGCAGATTCTTTGTCCGCGTAGGCTTTGTTGCACAAATGCAGAAGCGGCAGGTAGCTGGTAAACTTGAGGTGTGAA
>CAYWDW010001087.1:0-1649 GCA_964457105.1 uncultured Heliobacteriaceae bacterium | reverse complement strand
CTCCGGCGCAATGAGGGGGAGGCTTAACAGATGCCCGTTAATGCAATCATCAATGTTCAAGACGCGACGCTGCCAGTCACGATTGGCCTGCCCTTCCGACAATCGGATAATCTGCTGGCAACAACTGCGCTGCGCGTCAAGGCTCCGGGCGGCACCGTGATTGCGAGCAGCGGCGCGTTTGAAGTGCTGGCGCGCTGGGGCGGCCTGAAGACTGACAACACGAAGCCGATTATGATTGCGCTCGTCTCGTTCCAGCCTGCCGCCGGAGTGACGGGCAATTACACGGTGGATGACAGCGCCGCGAGCTTCACGCCTGCACCGCTGACCGTGACGAACGGAGCCAGCACCGTCAGAGTGCAGTCCTCAGCACTCGACGTGACGCTCAATAAAACCGCTGCTGACCTGATCCAGTCGTTCGTGATCGGCGGCGAGCAACTGGCCGCAGGCAGCAAACCGCGATTGAACGCGGTGGGTGACGCCTCAGCCATCACCACTGTTGGACTCGCGGCAGCCGGGCAGAATCAGATTACGGTCGCCAGCGCGCTGGGCTTAAGCGTTGGTGCAACGATCAAGCTGAAATTCGAGGGCACGCACGCCTTCACGCAGGGCGGTGCGGTGGTTCTCAACGAATTCCTGCCCTTCTGGAACGGCACGGGGCTGAATCGGCAGTTCAGAATGGAAGCCGGGACCGGCAATCAGGACGATTTCACGCTGCAATATATTGATCCGGCCAACGGGAAGGCGCAGTTATTTTATACGGTCGGCCCAACGCTCTCGCACGTGGCGGGCGTGCCGGTGCGTGACCAGACGCTCGAAGCGGATTTTGTTGCCAACGGCGCATACACGATCAACGCCATTGCCGGAACCACGCTGACGCTCTCGCGCAACCTGCCGGTGGCAATCTACGAAGGCACACAGGTTGCGGTGCAGGGCGGCGGCGGCGGGCCGGTGACAGGCGCGTTTACGCCCGCGACCACGATTGTCGAGCGGCAGACAGACAATCTGGTGACGGTCAGGCAGCGCGGTAATTTCGCCAGTTCGGTGTACCCGACAATCGAAGTCACAATGCGCTGGCATTTCTACGCCGGGATGCCCTGGGTGCGGGCACAGCTTCATCTCAACAATTACAGCAAGGACACGGGCGCGCCCGTCGCTGACGTGCCGATCTCATCGCTCACGTTCGAGTGTCCGACGGCGACAGCGGCCTCTGGCAGCGACAGCGTGACGACTGATGCCGGGGCGATTGCCCGCGTGCAGGCGTCAACCTCTGCGGTCACGCTGAGCGCCGGGACGTTCCAGTTTGGCGTGCCTGAATTCGCGGAGAAGTGGCCGAAGGGCATCACCGGCGATTCCGGCGGTTTCCATTTTCAGGTCTTCCCGTCCGTGGTCACGCTGGGCGCGGCCAGAGCAACAGAAGTTGAATTCTTTATTGGCCAATCGCTGACTGCGCCGCTGACCCTGACCAAGCGTCCGACCAACGCGACGCTTGATCCTGCTTACGTGGTATCCACCGGCGCGCATCGCGGCGTGACGACCGTTGCGCAGACGTGGACGGCGGCGCAACTCAACAACGACACCGAACTGACTGAGGCCGCGAACCGCACCGAGCAGGCGCTCTTCCGCGCCTCGGTGAAGGCGTCGATCCAGGC
>CAYWDW010001086.1:0-1654 GCA_964457105.1 uncultured Heliobacteriaceae bacterium | reverse complement strand
GAATAAAATATAAACACATTGTTACATTACGCGGGGGTGAGCGCGCGCCCTTACAAGAAACCAGGGCGCTCGCTCACGCTCGCGTACTGTAACAGTGTCCTTTGGTTTAGTTCGATGAATCAGACCGTCCCGACACGCGAAGTTTTATGGAACATCAGTCATTCGTGGCTGCTGTATGTTTTGTTTGCGCTCTCAATGCTGATTGCGGCGAACGGTTTTTATCGCAGGCTGGAAACGTGGGTGCGCGGACTGCCCGCGAATCGCTTTGATCGTTCGCTTGAACGGTTGCTGCTGCTCCTGCGAAACGCGGCGGCGCAGCAGCGCACCGTGCGTGAACGTTATGCCGCCGTCTTTCATACTTTCATCTTCACCGGCTTTATCATTCTGACAGCGGCCACGACGGTTGTGATGCTGCATCACGATTTCGGGCTGGACATTATGCGTGACGGCTTTTACCTGTGGTTTCAGTCGTTCACGGTTGATGTCTTTGGCGCGCTGACGCTGGCTGGCGCTGGCATTGCGCTGTGGCGGCGGCTGAGTCTGAAGCCGCAGAAGCTGGTTTACACGAGTGAAGCGAACCGGATTCTGGCGCTGATTTTTATGATCGTGCTGACCGGCTTTCTGATCGAAGGCTGGCGAATTGCGGCGACGAACGATCAGTGGGGCGTGTGGTCGCCGTTCGGTTATCTGGTTGCGCTGATTTCAAAGCCGGTGATGGGCGAAGCGGCGTTGCGCGCTGCGCACGCGACATTGTGGTGGACGCACGCGACTTTGTTTTTCGGCTTTCTCGCCTGGGCGCCGTATACGAAGATGCTGCACGTCATCACGGGGCCGCTGAATATTTACACGGCGGCGCTGCAACCTTCGGGCGCGTCGCTCAGGGCGATTGATTTTGAGCGGGCGGAAAAGCTCGGCGTCAATTCGCTCGCCGGATTCACCTGGAAAGACCTGCTGGATTTCGACGCCTGCACCGAATGCGGTCGCTGCACGGCGGTCTGTCCGGCGCACACCGTCGGCAAAACGCTTTCGCCGCGCGACCTCATTCTCGACCTGCGCAATCTGATGCATCAGGCTGGCGCCAATGAATCTGCAATCTGCAATCTGCAATCTGCAATCATCGGCGCTGTGCCTGCGACTGCGCCTGAAGCGTTGTGGGCCTGCACGACCTGCGGCGCGTGTGTCGAAGCCTGTCCGGTCTTCATCGAACAGATGCCGAAGATTGTTGATCTGCGGCGTTACCTGGTGATGGAAGAAGCCGACTTCCCCGACACGATGCAGGAAGCGGTGACTTCGCTGGAATCGCGCGGCCATCCGTTTCGCGGGACACAGGCTTCGCGGCTGGACTGGGCCGACGGGCTGAATGTCAGAACGATCAGTGAAGCGCGCGACGCCGAAGTGCTGCTATGGGTTGGTTGCGGCGGCGCGCTGATCGAACGCAATCAGCAGGTCGTGCGCGCGACGGCGCAATTGCTGGAACAGGCTGGAGTGAAATTCGCCATCCTGGGCCGCGAGGAAAAATGCACCGGCGACCCGGCGCGGCGCATCGGCAACGAATTTCTTTTTGAAATGCTGGCGAAGGAGAACACCGCGAAGCTCAACGGCTACGGCGTAAAAAAAATCATCACTTCCTGCCCGCACTGCTTCAATACTTTTC
>CAYWDW010001085.1:0-1655 GCA_964457105.1 uncultured Heliobacteriaceae bacterium | reverse complement strand
GCCGTACTGATCGGTCGGACGCGACAGATCGGATGGCCGATTCTGCAGGCCGCGCACGGCGATAATCACCGGCGTAATGGTAACGAGCAGCGCACGCCGGTCAGGCACGCTTTCGACGCCCTGCGGCCCCTGAAACTGTTTGACGCCAAAGTCACCCTGGCCGCCCCGCAGCATGACAGTCTCGTAGTTGTTCACGGTCACGTCAGCTTTGTCGAGCAGCGTTTTGCCGTCATAAGCAGCCTTGAGATCGAAGCTGACGCTGTCACGCGAAATGCGACGCGGAATAATTGTGAAGGTCAGCGGCTGGTCATTGCTGCCGAAGGCGTCAGTGAAGCTTTCGCCTTCAGCGAGGCCGACTGAACGCACGTGACGCGGTTTGAGGTCTTCGACTCCGTAAGTGCGTGTGATGTATTCGGCCTCTTCGTCGGCGGTGCTGACGGTCTGTCTGAGCGTGGTCAGGTCGTTGATGACTTTGGAGCGCGTGTCATCGAACTGATAAATTGCGACGGTCAGATTTGCGCCGTATTCAGTGCGCTTCGATGACTGCGCGGCAGCATTGACGCTGACCAGAATCAGCCACAGCAGCATGAAAACGCCAGACTGCTGCCACGTCATCTTATTCATCAGTTGCATCTCGGTGCTGTTCATCATGGATCTCCTCGCCCTGGGCCTGCTGCTCCTGCACCAGCAGCCGGTAGGCTTCCTTTTTTGACAGGCCGCGGATGCGGGCGGCCTGCTTGAGCGCATCGTTGCGGCTGAGACCCTGCGCAGCCATCAAATGCCCGATCAGTTCCCGCATCGAAGCCGCCACCGGAGCCGCCGCGTCAGCATTATGTTCAGTGCATCCGGCAATCACCAGCGCCATCTCGCCGCGTGGCTCGCGCGTTTCGAGTTGCGCGCTGATGGACGAAAGCGGGCCGCGCAGCAACTCTTCGTGCAGCTTGGTCAGTTCGCGCGCCAGCGCCGCCTGCCGATCACCGAGCGCCTGGCGCGCTTCAACGAGCGTTTCCAGAATCCGGTGCGGAGCTTCATAAAAGACCAGCGTCTCACGCACGGCGCGCAACGATTCAAGCCGTTCCCGCCGCGCCTGGCGCTTCGCCGGCAGAAACCCCGCAAACAAAAACGAATCGGTCGGCAGCCCCGAAGCCACCAGCGCCGTAATCAAAGCGGTCGGCCCCGGCAACGGAATTACTTTGAGGCCCGCCGCAATCGCCGCCGTCACGACGCGATAAGCCGGATCAGAAATGCCCGGCATGCCGGCGTCCGTAATCAGCGCAATTTTGTCGCCGCGCTGCAATCGTTCAATCAGCTCAGCGGCGCGCTCGCGTTCGTTGTGTTCGTGATAACTGACGAGTGGCCGCGCGATGCCGTAATGATCGAGCAGCCGCCGCGAATGCCGCGTGTCTTCGCAGGCAATCAGGTCAGCTTCTTTCAGCACCCGCAGCGCGCGCAGCGTGATGTCTTCAAGATTACCGATGGGAGTGGCGACCAGGTACAGCGACATACGAGCTTCAGGATAACGAATTCACCCTGCGTTCGGGGCAGTACAGGGAGCGGTAGCGACCTGGTGCCTTAAAAAGGCGTAACGCCGGACGCACCAGGTCGCTACCGCTCCCTGTACTGTACCGAACGCACGCGCCTGTCAACAGCGCGCC
>CAYWDW010001084.1:0-1656 GCA_964457105.1 uncultured Heliobacteriaceae bacterium | reverse complement strand
CGACCATCGGGCAATGGATGTTCGAGCGCTGGGCACGGCTGATGGGTCGCGCGGATCTGATTACTGATCCGCGCCTGGCTGATGACCTGGCGCGCGGTGACAATGCCGGGATCATCAACGAAGTGATGAAAGCGTGGTGCGCCGCCCGCACGACGGCAGAAGCCCTGGAGCAGCTTGAACAAGCGCGCATCCCGTGCGGCCCGGTCTATGAACTCGCCGATGTCTACAACGACCCGCAGGTGCAGGCGCGTGAACTGTTCCGGCAGATTGATTATCCGGGCAGCCCCGTGCCGATTCCGATTGCTGACACCGCCATTCGCTTTTCACATTCCGCAGGCGCAGTCAGACATCGCGCGCCGACGCTCGGCGAACACACCGATGAGATTTTGCAACAGCTTGAATTCAGCACCGAAGAGATTGCAGAGTTTCGTTCAGCAGGCGTGATCTGAGAGCAAAAGACGAAAGAGAGATAACGGAACAAACGGAAATAACGAAACACACGGAAAATTTCAGACACTGTAGCTGGTCTGTTTTCGTCTGTTTCGTTATTTCCGTTTGTTCCGTTATCTCCC
The DNA here is from genome assembly GCA_964457105.1 of uncultured Heliobacteriaceae bacterium. GTDB lineage: Bacteria > Acidobacteriota > Blastocatellia > RBC074 > RBC074 > DASRDU01. Next base: position 1,084 of record CAYWDW010001084.1, on the reverse strand, counting down.
TGCTTGTCTCTGCCTGTTGCTTCCGTCGTCTTATTCGCCCGGCTTGCCTTTGAACAGCGGTTCGGTGTCGAGCGTCTGCGGGCCGTTTTCGGTGCAGACGGCGTATTTCGATTCGTAAAGCGAAACACCGGCATGCTCGCCTTTGGCATTGACGATATAAAAGTTCACGTTGAAATTCGGGTTGCCCCGGCGGTTGAGCAGGCGCTTTTCAATCGTCGCCGCTTTGATGCGTTTGCAGGCCTCCATCCCGGCATCCTTCGGACTCATCCCGCGCCGCATGTTTTCGACGATCAGGAAGGAACAAAGGTTATAAAGATTGGCTTCGCCGCGCCCGGTCGAACCGGCAGCGCCCACCTCGCCGTCAACGTAGAGACCTGCGCCGAGGATCGGTGAATCGCCGACACGTCCCGGAATCTTGAAGGCCAGGCCGCTCGTCGTCGTCACGCCGCAGATTTCGCCCTTTGCATTCACGCCATCGCAGTTGATCGTGCCGAACAGGTGATCGCGGTCAATCAGACCTTCAGCGACAAGTTCGAGCGCCTTGCGCAGGCCGACTTCAGCGCGCTTTTTCGGATCAAGGTAATGCTCAGGGTCGGTGCGCCGTTTCCATTCCAGCCAGATGCGGCGCGACTGTTCGGTGTTCAGGTCGCCTTCGATCTTGAAGCCCAGATCCCTGGCGAATCGCTGTGCATCTTTGCCGACAATCAGGTGATGATCAGTCTGTTCCATAACGGCTTTGGCCACCAGCGACGGCGTGCGCACGCCTTCGATGCAGGCGACTGCGCCGGCGCGTTTCTTTGGCCCGTGCATGCAGGATGAATCAAGCTGCACGACGCCTTCAGCATTCGGGATGCCGCCGTAACCGACGCTCGTATCGAGCGGATCGAGCTCGACAATATTGACTCCGGCAATCAGCGCATCAAGCACATCGCTGCCCTGCGTCATCAGCGTGAAAGCCTTTTGCACGCAGGTCACATCACCGCCGTTTTTGAACCGGTTGCCGTTCGCAGAAGACACGACCGCCGGTTTGACGCTGCCCTGCGTCCAGATCACCGGCGCAGCGGCTGAAGCCGTTTTAGTCTGT
>CAYWDW010001083.1:1269-1657 GCA_964457105.1 uncultured Heliobacteriaceae bacterium | reverse complement strand
CGATCCTGCGGAAAGGTTATCGCGGTTTGCAGGCGCGTGCGCCCGGAAGCGGTACAGGGAGCGGTAGCGACCTGGTGCCTCCGGGGGCACGCCTTCAAAGATACCAGGTCGCTACCGCTCCCTGTACCGTTCCGAATACCAGGTCGCTACCGCTCCCTGTACCGTTCCGAACGAAGCCATCCGATTTTGCTGATTGACCTGCCTGGGGGCGGTTCAATAAGATCGGCCTTCATTGCGCGCCTGAAACTTCACCATTTATCCGCAGCCCCGGCAGCAGCCTTGAAAGAATCATTCATGAAAGTCCTCTGCATCTTTGGCACCCGTCCTGAAGCCATCAAAATGGCCCCGGTCATCAAAGCCCTGCGCCAGCATCCGAAAATGACGCCGC
>CAYWDW010001083.1:0-1259 GCA_964457105.1 uncultured Heliobacteriaceae bacterium | reverse complement strand
ATGCTCAGGCAGGTGCTCGAAGTTTTCGACCTCACGCCCGATTACGACCTGCAACTGATGCAGCCCGATCAGAAACTTTCGACTCTGACGGCCAATATTCTGACCAGTCTTGAAGCCGTCTTTGACGACGCGCAGCCTGACTGGACGCTGGTGCAGGGCGACACGACCACGGCGATGGCCGCGTCGCTCGCGGCCTTTTACCGCCGCATCAAAGTCGGCCACATCGAAGCCGGTTTACGCACCGGCGACCGCCTGCAGCCGTTTCCCGAAGAGATCAATCGCCGCATCGCTGACTGCGTCTGCGACCTGCATTTTGCGCCGACTGAAAACTCACGGCAGAACCTGCGCCGCGAAGGCGTCAGCGACGCGAGCATCCTGGTCACTGGCAACACGGTCATTGATGCGCTGCTCGATGTGGCCGCGCGCAAATATGACTGGACTGCCGGGCCGCTGCGGTCAGTGCCGAATGACCGCCGCCTGATTCTCGTCACGGCGCACCGCCGCGAAAACTTTGGCGCGCCGCTTGAAAACATCTGCGTCGCGCTGAATGAAATTGCGGCTCGATTTCCTGATCTGCAACTCGTCTATCCGGTCCACCTCAATCCGAACGTGCAGCGCGTTGCGCAGTCGCACCTCAGCCGCACGGCCAGCATCACGCTGCTCGAACCGCTCGATTACCTGCCGCTCGTGCAACTGATGCAGCGCGCCGAACTGATCCTGACCGATTCAGGCGGCTTGCAGGAAGAAGCGCCCGGCCTCGGCAAGCCCGTCCTCGTCCTGCGCGAAGTGACCGAACGCCCGGAAGGAGTTGAAGCCGGCACCGTGCGCCTCGTCGGCACCGACCCGCAGCGCATCGTCAGCGAAACCGCCCGCCTGCTCACGGACCGGGCGGAGTACGAAAAAATGGCCAGGGCCGTCAACCCCTACGGCGACGGCCACGCCAGCGCCCGAATCGTGGGAAAACTGTTCGACACGACGCACGACGCACGATGCACGATGAATTTCTGACCGGCCTTCGGGCTTTGATTCATCGGTCTTCATCGTGCCGGGTTCATCATTCAGTTCTGAGCGCCGCCATCGGATCAACCTTCGCCGCCCGCCGGGTCAGTCCGCTGCGTTGAGCGAGCGCCCGGTTAGCCGTGCCGGGGCGGCGCACTGTTCCGGCTCCGCAATTGCACGTTGATCTGATGCAGGCGTATACTGCGCCCGTTTTACTCGCATCATCACGAGCAGAGAACTCAGCATCCGCCAGACAGGAG
>CAYWDW010001082.1:0-1669 GCA_964457105.1 uncultured Heliobacteriaceae bacterium | reverse complement strand
GGTGAGCAATCAGCTTGTCCGCAAAACCGGGCGCGCCAATTTCAGAGATCAGCACGGCAGGCGCTCGGCGCAGGTCGTTTTCGGCTTGCACGACAGGCGTTCGTCGAGAGCTTGCTGCTCTCATCTCTTGGCGGCGCGGCGGGCGCACTGCTGGCGGCGTGGTCGCTGCAATTGCTCATCCGATTCAGCCCGCAAAACATTCCTCGGCTGATGAATACACGCATTGATGTTGGAACGCTTGGGTTCGCGCTCGTCATCACACTGCTCGCAGGCGCATTTTTCGGGGCTGTAACAGCGTGGCGTGCTGCGCGTGTGAACTTGAACGAGACGTTGAAAAACGCTGCCAGCGCGGTCAGCCCGCAGCGGCGGTCTTTGTTCGCGGCGGGCAACTTGCTGGTGACATTTGAAATCGCGTTGGCATTAACGCTGACGTTGAGCGCAGGGTTGTTGCTCAACAGCTTTGTGCGATTGATGCGCGTTGATCCGGGTTTCCGCGCGGAAGGGCTGATGGGGGCGATCCTGATGTTGCCGCGCACGCAATATCCTGATGCCGCTTCCACCGTCGCGTTCTTCCGCCGTGTGATTGAGCAACTCGAAGCGATGCCCGGTATTCAAGCGGCAGGGACATCGAATTCCTTGCCGATGTCCGGGCACGGAAACGGCGCGTACTTGAAGATCGAAGGCCATCCGGCTACTTCGGACAGCGATCCCGCGACGCTCAGCGCGTGGCATGTCGTCAGCGTCAATTATCTGCGCGCCATCGGCGTCCCGCTGCGGCGTGGGCGTTTGCTTGAGGCGCACGACACGGCCAATGCGCCCCCTGCTGCGGTCATCAACGAAGCGGCGGCGCAGCATTTCTGGCCGGGCGAAGACCCGCTTGGCAAACGGTTCAGTTTCGGCTCCAGCCCCTTGCATCAAGTGGTCGGAATTGTCGGCAACACTCATCTCAAACAACTGGACATAACACCCATACCAGAGGTTTATATCCCGGTCGAACAAGCGCCTCTGCAAACCAACTTTCTTGCCGTGCGCGGCACGTTGCCGCAATCCAGCCTTGCTGATGCCGTGCGCCGCGCGGTTGCTGCCGTAGACCCACAACAGCCGGTTTACCTCACGCTGCCGATGGAAGAGGTAATCAAAGATTCGGTAGCGCAACAACGATTCATCGTCTGGCTGCTCGGCGCATTCAGCGCACTGGCCTTGTTGCTGGCGGCGTTCGGCGTGTATGGCGTGGTGGCGTATACCGTTGCGCAACGCACGCGGGAAATCGGCATTCGCATAGCACTGGGCGCACAAAGTCGCGCTGTGCTGCGGATGGTGATGAGGCAAGGTCTGAAGCCCGTCGTCATCGGCTCCCTGATCGGAGTTATCGCAACGTTGTCGCTGCGCCGCATTTTGTCGAGCTTGCTCTTTGGTGTAACAGCGACCGACCCGGCGACATTCGTTGGAGTGGCGGCGCTCCTATTTGTTGCGGCGTTGCTGGCTTGCTGGATTCCTGCGCGGCGGGCGACGAAGGTTGATCCGATGATTGCATTGAGGCACGAGTGAAACCGATGACCGGTTCGATCAACACAACTCGCTTCCGTTTCTGGTTCTGGCTGATCCGCGTGATCGGCCTGATCGTCCCGCAACGCTTGCGCGCCGATTGGCGGCAGGAGTGGGAGGCGGA
>CAYWDW010001081.1:0-1669 GCA_964457105.1 uncultured Heliobacteriaceae bacterium | reverse complement strand
TGCCCGTCGCATTCAGCATCTGCAACCTGCCGTTGTCATCGCGGTATGTCACCGAGATTTCATAATGCCGCCGGACGCGCACCATCAGGTCAGGGAAGGAAAAGCAGTCATCCCACAGTTCCATCATCTGATCGCTCGTGTGAGTAATCGTCGGATTGATCATCGGGATGGGTTCGCCGGTGTTGACGAAAATGAGGCGACGATGGACGCCGATCTGTGGCGCGGCGATGGCGCGGCCAAAGCCCTGGCGCAGGCGAAAATCACCGAGCGTTTCGGCCAGGTCGCGGATGATTTCCTTCGTCTCACGCGATTCCACACGGGTCACAGGCTCGGCGCGTTGCCGAAGCTGTTCGTTGCCGAGGAGCAGTATTTCTCGAACGGGCATGTGTTAACCTCCAACTGGTGAAATAATGGGTGAGTGTCAGGCGCGCGCAGTGTAGCAGATCAACCGAACCGCAGTCATGAGCAACCGGACCGGAAACTTCAGCGTCGTGCTGTTTGATTTTGACGGCACGCTGGTCAATACCACGCCGCTGATTCTGCGCTGCTTCGCGGCCACCTGGCAGAAACTCTTCGGCTTTGCGCTCGATCAGGCTGCTTATCTCAGCACCTTCGGCCTGCCGCTGGAAACGGCCATGGCGCAACTGCTCGCACAGATGCCGCCATCGCAGCGCCGCAGCGCGCCTGCGGACGAGGCCGCGATGGTTGAAGAAATGCTGACCACCTATCGCGCCTTCAACTTTGCATGGCACGATCAGATGATCGAATCATTCCCCGGCATTGATGAAATGCTCAGCGCACTGCAGCGGCGCGGCTGCCTGATGGGAGTCGTAACTTCAAAAAAGCGCGTCGGTGCGCAGCGCGGCCTGCAACTTTTCAACCTGCACGAAGTCTTTGCCGTCAGCGTCTGCTGCGAAGACACGACCCGCCACAAACCCGATCCTGCGCCGCTGCGGCACGCGATGGAGAAACTCTCAGCCGACCCCGCAGAAACCCTTTACGTCGGTGACAGCCCGCACGACATCATCGCCGGGCGCGCCGCACAAATTGCCACCGCCGCCGCCGTGTGGGGGCCGTTTACGAGAACCGCACTGGAACTGGCCGAGCCGGATTTGCTGCTTGAGACGCCCCAGGATTTGCCTGGGCTTTGCGGGCAGGAATGAATCAGGAATGAATCAGGCGCATTAACGATCATCAGGGCAGCGGGCGTTTCATTCTTTCACGCCGATGCCGATCACGCTCAGGCCGCGCCAGGGCCACAGGCGGTCAATGCGCTTCAGCACGGGCATCGCGGTTTCGACCAGCTTCAACTGGATTTTGGAAAAATGTTTCCGGCGAAACAGTTTCCCGTTCCACCACCAGCCCGGCACCGAAAAGCGGTTGAAATCAAAAATCTGTTCGACCCGAAAACCGGCGGCCTCCAGCGCGCCCTGCAGTTGATCGGCGGTGTAGCGTTCGCGGTGTTCCAGCACCTGATCGAACGTGCCGTATAACCAGGGATGCTGCGGCACCAGAATGACGGCGCGCCCGCCCGGCTCAAGTGAATTGTACAGCGACCTGAGCGCCGCGTGCGGGTCCGGCACATGCTCCAGCACGTTGATCATCAGCGCCGTGTCAAACTGCCCTTCCAGCCCGCTGAAATCCGCCGGATCGCTCGCGTCAATCTTCA
>CAYWDW010001080.1:0-1671 GCA_964457105.1 uncultured Heliobacteriaceae bacterium | reverse complement strand
GCCGAGGCGGGAATGACGATGGATGACCTCGTGACGGTGCAGGTCTTTTGTCCTGCATGCGCACACCAAAGCGTAAATCCTGGATCAGTGTTTCGAGCATCGGTAAGCCTCTCTGTTCACGATGGAGTTCCTGTGCCTGAGTCACGCCGCCGAGTTTGATCTGCGCCTGTCGTCGCGCCTCTGCCGGCGACATCCCGGCGCGCAGGTTGTCTTCAATGTGCAGCGCCAGATGGCTTTCCAACTCTTCGGCGAATTCGCGCTCGCGCCGCGCACGATGGAGCAGGCCGAAGAACCGCATCACATAGCCGCGTAGCTGTCGAATGTGCATCACGACTCCTGCGGCGGAACGAAGAAGCGCGCCAGGATGGCGGTGGTCGTCTCCCATTTCCGCGTTTCTTTCGCCAGTTGTTTGCGGCCCGCGCGCGTCAGCTTGTAAAACCTGGCCTTGCGATTGTTGTCGGACGCGCCCCACTCCGAGGCGATGTAGCCTTCCTGTTCCAGCCTGACCAGCGCCGGATAAATCGTCCCGTAATTGATCGCCAGTTTATTCTCGCTCGTCTGTTCGATGCGCCGCGCAATGCCGTAGCCGTGCAGCGGCCCCAGGGCTTCGAGCGTCTTGAGTACCATCAGCGCGAGCGTGCCCTGCCAGACATCGGTTTTCTCGCTCATTGTTTTCCTCCTGACGTTGATCGGTGAGAGCGGCCTTCCTATGGGGAAGGCACAGGAATACTGGCACGGTTCGTATGGCCTGGCAATAGCAATGGCGAGGTTCTTCCGCTTTGACAGGGAGGGACGCCAGAGGCGCGCGCCTGACTTTTAGCCGCGAGGAGGTGGGAAGGTGATCTTTGTTGTCGGCATCTTTAATTGCGCGAAGCTCCGGGACTTTTTTTCGCTGCCTTATTTCTGCTGCTGTGACGCCGCTTCCCTCCTGGCCTCTTTGACGAAATCATTCACTGCGGAGCGCAATCATCGGATCCACCTTCGTCGCCCGGCGCGCCGGCAGCCAGCAGGCCGCGAGCGCCACTGCGCCCAGCAGCAAAATCACCAGCGCAAAGGTCAGCGCATCGGTCGCCGTCACGCCGAACAGCAGACTTTGCAATACGTGCGTGACCGCCAGCGCCATCAGCAATCCAGCCGCCAGTCCGGCCAGAATCATTTTCAAGCCCTGCCCGATCACCAGCCGCAACACATCACGCGGCTGCGCGCCGAGCGCCATGCGAATGCCGATTTCCGGCGTCGCCTGATGGACCGTGTAACTCAGCACGCCGTAAATGCCACCCGCCGCCAGCACGAGCGCCAGCGCCGCGAAGACGCCAAGCAGAATCAGCGCGAAACGCTGTCGCGTCAAAGCCTCGTGCCGCCGCTGCTCCATCGTCGCCACGTCGAACGCGGGCATTTCGGGATCAACCGCCTGGATCTCTTTGATGACTGCGGCGGTCAGCGTGGTCGGGTCGGGCGTCGTGCGCACGACCAGATGCAGATTGCGCGTGGGCGGCTGTTCAAACGGAAAGTAGACCGCAATCGGCGGTTCATCTTCGACGCTGAACTGTCTGGCGTCGCTGATGACGCCGACGATGGTGCGCCAGATGTCCGTGCGGCTCTGGCGCAGGCGTTTGCCGAGCGGGTTGTCATTCGGCCAGTAACGCGCGGCCAGGGCTTCGTTGATGATGA
>CAYWDW010001079.1:0-1673 GCA_964457105.1 uncultured Heliobacteriaceae bacterium | reverse complement strand
CGCTGATCGGGGTAGCGTTCGTAATCATAATCGTGCAGCAGGCCGACGAGTCCCCGCCGACCTCTGGCTCAAACCCGGCATCCATTCGATCACCCTGAAGGTGACTGACGGCAGAGACGGCTTCAGCACGACCGATCCGCAGATTGTGGAGGTGCTGCCGCGCGACCTGACGATTACGGCCGTCAGCCCGTCAACGCAGCGGCGTTCGCTGTCACAGCAGATCACCATCACCGGCACCGGCTTCAACGAAGGCTCGAAGGTGACGATTGACTGCAACACGATCTGTCAGGGCGGCTCGAAGATCACCATCAAGAGCTACGAATTGATTGAGGAAGATACGATCATCATCACGATCAATTCGGCCCAGGCTCCGATGGGCTGGCGCGATCTGACCGTCACCAACCCTGATGGCAAGCGCTTTGAACGCAAAAAAGCCATCGGCATCACCAACTGATCTTCATTGCATTCCTCCAGACTGCGGGCCGGACGATTCATCAGTCGTCCGGCCCTTTTTCTTAAGCCGGGTCATTCAGCCAGGGCAGAATCACAATCTGCAAAACAGCTCGCACAGCTTTGCCGACGTGACAGATGGCCCCGCGAAAGTTATCTTCTCCGGGTTATCTGTCGCACGCAGCACCAGGTTACGTATCCGTGACAGTCCGCTTCGTTGAGCGCGCGCCTAGGCACGACAGACCGTGGCGCTCGCTCAACGAAGCGGACTGTCACGCCATTGCACATTGATCCAACGGGCTGGCAGTCGGTGTGCCTGCCCAGGCCACGCAATCAGGGGGGCCTTAATCGTTATGTCTGAGTGGAAAAACAAAACGGCGCTGATTACCGGCGCGTCTTATGGGATTGGTGAATCATTTGCGCGACGGCTTGCGGCTGATGGCGCGACGCTGGTGATTACGGCGCGGTCGCGGGAACGGCTGGACGCGCTGGCGGCTGAATTGCGCGACCGGCACCGCGTTTCAGTGACCGTCATTGAAGCTGATCTGGCGCAGCCTGAAGCGGCGCAGCAAATCTTCAGGGCCACTGAAGCGGCGGGGCTGCAGGTTGATCTGCTCGTCAACAATGCCGGGTTCGGGCTGGTCGGAGATTTTGCCCGGCAGCCGCGCGAAAAACTGACCGAAATGATTCAGGTCAACGTCACGGCGCTGGTTGAACTGGCGCACCTCTACCTGCAACCAATGCTCAGGCGGCGGTCCGGCGCGATCATCAACCTGGCTTCGACGGCTTCGTTTCAGGGCGTGCCGTATTTTGCGGTCTATGCGGCGACGAAATCATTCATTCTGATCTTCAGTGAATCGTTATGGGCCGAGTGCAGTGGATCCGGCGTGCGAGTTCTGGCATTATGCCCCGGCCCGACGGCGACCCACTTTCAAAACGTTGCCGGGACTTCACATCGCCGGTTGCCTGAGAAGATGCAGACCGCCGATGAGGTTGTGGAAATCGGCCTGAAGGCGCTCGCGCAGGGCCGCAGCCACGTCGTTTCGGGCCTCAACAATAAACTGATGGTCGAAGCCGAACGGTTCGTGCCGCGCAAAGTGGTGACGCGCATGGCCGAACGACTGTTCCGGCAATTCTCAGAACAAGGCCGGTAGCGGAAAGAGAGCGCACCGAAGCAAACGGACATAACGGGACTGCATGAAATCACTGTGAATGTCCCCGCC
>CAYWDW010001078.1:0-1679 GCA_964457105.1 uncultured Heliobacteriaceae bacterium | reverse complement strand
TTCGCCCGCGCCAGGCCTTCGACGACCGGATCAACAAATTCCAGGTGGCTTGGATTCGAGGCCAGCGTCAGACTGACCTTGCGGCCCTGCGTTTCACGCGCATTGACCGCGCCCTGATGATATTTCACGTCGCCTTCATCGGCAGGGAAGTTCGGATGCGTCGTGCCCTCGAAGATCGTGAAGATGCGTTCGGCGTAATCGCCCAGAATATTCGACAGCACCGTCAGGCGTCCGCGATGTGCCATGCCGATGACGATGTCTTCGACGCCCTGCGCGACCGCGCCTTCGATCAACTGATCGAGCATCGGAATGATCGTGTCGTTGCCTTCGACCGAGAATCGTTTCTGGCCGAGATACTTGGTGTGCAGAAACCGCTCGAACTGCTCGGACGCAATCAGCTTTTTGAGAATCTGAAGTTTCGTTTCCTTCGTCAGTTTCGGCGGCGCTGATTCGATGCGTTTGCGAATCCATTCCTTCTGCTCGCTGTCGTGAATGTGCAGGTACTCAGTGCCGACCGTGCCCCAGTAAAAACGATGGAGCATGTCCAGGATTTCGCGCAGCGTCGCGCGTTCAGTCCCGCCCAGGCCGAAGGTCATAAACTCACGATCCAGATCCCAGATCGTCAATCCGTAAGTTTCCAGTTCCAGTTCAGCCTCGGCGTAGCGTTTCGTCATGCCGAGCGGATCAACTTCGGCAATCAGATGGCCGACGTTGCGATAGGCATTGATGAGTTCAAAGACGTGCGCCTGTTTCTTGATCTCTTCGGCCTGGCGACGATTACCGCCAAGCAACGCCGGGTTGAGGTCCACCGCCCAGCGCAGCGGCTTGTAGGGAATATTGAGTTCAGCAAAAATCTGATCGTAAAAACCGTGCTGCCCGCGCAGCAGTTCATCAATGTAGCCGAGAAACGCACCCGATTCCGCGCCCTGAATGATGCGGTGATCGTAAGTGCTGGTGATCATCATCACCTTGCTGATGCCAAGCTGCGAGAGGGCTTCGGGCATCATCGCGCCGTATTCAGGCGGATATTCAATTGCGCCGGTCGCAATGATCGCGCCCTGGCCGGGCATCAGGCGCGGATTTGAAGCCGTCGTGCCGAGCGTGCCCGGATTGGTCAGTGAAATCGTCGTTCCCTGAAAGTCAGCAACCTGAAGTTTGTTATCGCGCGCTTTGACGATGATCTGCTGGTAAGCGTTCAAAAATTCAGCAAAGGTCATCCGGTCAGCGGCCCTGATGTTTGGCACGAGCAGCGAACGCGAGCCATCCTTTTTCGTCACGTCAACCGCGACGCCCAGGTTGACCGCGTCGCGTTTGATCCGGTAAGCCGTGCCGCCCGACTCTTCGTAACCATCGTTGAGCTGCGGATATTTTTCGAGCGCCTTGATCATGGCCCACGCGATGAAATGCGTGAACGAAGCCTTGCCGCGCGAACTGATGCTGAGAAACTGATTGACCAGACGACGGTTTTCATCGAGCACCTTGATCTGAATCTGCCGCTGCGAAGTCGCAATCGGCAGCGCGAGGCTGGCCTGCATATTCTCGACAATCTTCAGGGCCGGGCCGCGAATCGGCGTTTTCTCAGGCGACGGAGCCGCCGCTTCAGCCGCAGGCGCAACCGGAGCGGGCGGCGCGGGCGCTGCCGGAGCAGGCGCGGGTGCGGGCGCGACAGTTCTGGTTGT
>CAYWDW010001077.1:0-1679 GCA_964457105.1 uncultured Heliobacteriaceae bacterium | reverse complement strand
CAGATCACGCGCATCTGATTGTGACGCGCTCTGACTGGCTGGTGGCGGGTCCGGTCTGTTTTTCATTTGAGATGATGGATTGTTCTGACAGGCGACGGTCAGCAGGCCAATGATGATTCCCGTACAACAAGTGGCAAACGAAACTTTCATCCTTTCCTCCTTCGACTAAACCACAAAACACTGGGACAGTCCGCGAGCGTCAGCGAGTGGCTGGGCCGGGGCGCTCGCGGACTGGACCGTCCACGCAGTTGCGCATTGATCCAGGCAGGCCTCCTGCCGGCGCGACTGAGAGCCAGAACTGATTGTGCCACGATTTGCCTGGTTCGGAAATTTCAAAGGCCAGGGAATTGATGATGCCGCTGACTGCGCCGCCCGGTCAGCAGCGCGAGCAGCTTGATCATCGGCCTGCGCCGTTCAGGGCCGGTGGTTGACAAGACATTTTTCCAGGAGTAGAAGGAGCGCAATACTGACCAGACAAAATGCAGCACGAGGGTTGAAAGCTAAGGAGTCCGGCGCATGGATCACCAGAATACAGGCGAACAGGTTATTCCGGCGGCGCAGTTACTCAGAAAGCTGAATGCTGAGTGGATCGCGGCGCTCGTCAGCCGCGACACTGCCACGCTGGACCGGCTGATGGACGAGGCCTGCGTTTTCACTGACGCGCTGACGGGCGACGACAAGGCGCAGTTCATCTCGGATGTGAAGGCCGGCGCCCTGGAAGTGAACTCGCTCAAACGGGAAAACGTCGAGATTCGCGTGTACGGCTCGACCGGCATAATGACCGCGCTCGACACCGCCGACTGGCAATACAAGGGTCGGCATCTGCAGGGTCATTACCGGACGATTCACGTTTATGCCGAACGAAACGGGGGCTGGCAGATTGTGGCGATTCAGACGAGTCCCATTGCCCTGAAGTGAAGCGGCTGCCGCCTCAGCTCAGATTCCTGTCAGGAAAAATCCATGAACTTTGCTGAAGCTGTCGCACAGATTGCGAATTCACGGCGCATCGTCGGCTTTACCGGCGCGGGCATTTCGACCGAATCCGGCATTCCCGACTTTCGCAGCCCGAACGGCGTGTGGGCTACCAACCGCATGATCGAATATCAGGAGTTTGTGGCGAGCCGCGCCGGACGCATTGAATACTGGCGGCAGAAGGCCCTGAGCTGGCCCGCGATGCGCGAGGCCCGGCCCAATGCCGGGCACCTGGCTTTCGTCGAACTTGAACGGCGCGGTCAACTGCGCGCGCTCATCACCCAGAACATTGACGGCTTGCACCAGCGCGCCGGGCAGCGGCCCGCAAACGTCATCGAACTGCACGGCACTTCAGCCTTCGCTGTGTGTCTGACCTGTGGTGAACGCCTGCCGATTGATGAAGCGCTGGCCCGCCTGGCTGATGATCCCGCGCCGAACTGTGAAAAGTGCGGCGGCTATTTGAAGCCCGCGACTATTTCATTCGGCCAGGCGATGCCCGAAGACGAAATGCAGCGCGCGGCTGAAGCCTGTGCTGACTGCGAAATTTTCATTGCCGCCGGTTCATCGCTGGTTGTTCATCCGGCGGCGTCATTGCCCAGCCTGGCTCGCCGCAACGGCGCCCGGCTGATTATCATCAACCGCACGCCGACGCCGCTGGATGAAATTGCTGATCTGGTCATCAGCGACGAGATCGGCCAGGCGCTGCC
>CAYWDW010001076.1:0-1688 GCA_964457105.1 uncultured Heliobacteriaceae bacterium | reverse complement strand
CGCCGTGAGTGGCCGTAACCTGACGGCGAACGACAATGTTTACAGCTTCTTTGAATTCGCCAAGCACGTAAGAGACGCCGGCCCGCGCATCCTGAAAGAGTTTGAATTTCTGCCCGTTGAATTGCGCCGCGCCGCCTTCGTCCTGAACCATGCCAGGCGCGAGCGGTTCGACAAAGCTCCAGTGCCCGTCGCTTTGCACCAGCCAGCGAAAGCCGATCTTCGGTTCGTAAAGCAGATACTCTTCCCAGTAATAAGCCACACCGTCAAAGACGACGAAGCGTTGCAGGTAGCCGATGACCTCGAAGCTGCCCGCCGCAAAGGTTCCTTTGGTGCCGATGGGAATGGCCGGCGTGACCGGGTTGTTGAGCGTTTCAAGGTAACGAAGCTGACCCTGGTTGATGTCGAGCAGTGAATTGCAGTTCGGGCAGGTGACGCGCTGCGCCTGATCGGGCGCGCGCAGTTCCAGCCTGCCGCCGCAGTTCGGACAGTTCAACTGATGCGACGCCACACGCTGCGCCTGCCGCTTCGGCGCGGCTGCCGCCGCCAGGCCGAGGTCATCAAGCGTCACTTCGCGCCCGATAAAAAGCAGCGGCCTGGCTGAGTTATCGCTGTAATCGAGCGTCGCAAATTCACCGCGCGGCCCTGATAAATCGGCGTAAGCGTGCCGTTCGCCAGGCGTCAGGCGGTAAGGAATTTCGCCCTGCGCGCCGAGCGCAGTGGCCATCCCCGTTTCGCCAATCGTCAGCGGAATGGTGCCTGGAATCAAGGTCAGTTGCAGCCCCGGTTGCAGCGATTCAAACGGCGGAATCATCGTTTGTGGCGCGAGCGGCTTCTGAAAGGTCAGATAAAAACGCCCCTGCGCTTCGGCCAGCCAGCCCCAGCGCCCCTCTGAAAAGTCCGCGTACCATTCATCCCACACGCCGCCCATCTGATGGCCAAGCTGCGCGCGTCCGGTCAGTTCAAAGGCGAGGCCCCGATAAGCGCCGCGCAGGCCGACCTGCAGCGGCGAACCGGTTTCGATCAGTTCGGCCACCTTGCCCAGGTCTTCAATCGCGCGATCACCGCGCGCCACAACCGAGCGGCAGTATTCGCAGACCACGACCACCGATAACCCGCGCCTGAATTCAACCGGCGCACCGCAGGATGGACAGAAGGCCTGAACGACACTCACGTTTTGTTCTCCTCCGGGTTTACTCAGGATGGATCAGCGCTCTTCATCTCTTTCGATCCCGCGTAACTGAACGCGCACCGTCACGCGCTGTGCTGACAGCAGCTCTGTCAGTCGTTCAGCCCAGGGCCATTCACGACGCGGGCGGCAGCAGTACAGATTGAATGTCGCCAGCCCCGCTTCAGGATAAGTGTGACAGGCCAGGTGCGATTCGGTCAGCAGATACAACCCCGTCACGCCGCCGGGTTCAGGAAAGCAGTGCCACATCGGTTCACCCAGCACGCGCAGGTCCAGCTCGGCGATCACCAGGTCGCACACCTCACGCAGCCGTCGCCCGTCGCGCAACGCTTCGGCTGCGCAACCTGCCGCATCAATCATCCATTCGACGCCGCCATTCATCATCAGCAATCAGGCTGCACAACATCGCAGATCAGAATCAGTTTGCATCAACGAAAAGCGCACAGATCATAACCATGCCTTCAGCGGCTGGCAATTATCCGTGCGCTTTCACGGCAAATCA
>CAYWDW010001075.1:0-1690 GCA_964457105.1 uncultured Heliobacteriaceae bacterium | reverse complement strand
GCTCGCCGGGGCGTGACCTGTTCGCTCAGGATGCATTGATTGAAACAGAGCAGGCGGGACGCCTGCGCTCCTTGTTGTGTGTGATGAAAAACCGCAGGGGGATTTGCCAGAGGCTGACTGCATGGTTTAGCATCGGCCACCTTAAATTATCCGGTTGGCACTAATAAACTGATAACACCAATCAAAGCACCAACGACTATCCTTGCTTGCGGCGCTGGGTTTTCCGAACAGAAGCTCACAAGAAGATGAACGGCCTCGTCACAGGTTTGTCTGTGGCCTCGGTTCGCTTACGGCCTGATGACAAACACTCTTTCAGGGAGAAAATAAATGAACACAACTCAGTCTCTTCACCGCTGTCTGCCGCCGACCTGGAGCCGCGCGTGGCAGATGCTGCTGCTGGTCTGCCTGCTTGGCCTGGGCGGGATGTCAGCGCTGGCGCAGCAGGCCGCGACGGCCACCATTGAAGGCATCGTGACCGATCCGAATGGCGCCGTCGTGCCGAATGCCAGAGTCACTGCCCGCAACACCGACACGGCCTTTGTCCGCGAGGTGGTCACGGATGCTGACGGACTCTATCGCCTGCCGCTGCTGCCGCCGGGCACTTATCAGATTACGGCGAGCGCGCAGGGTTTTGCTGAAAACAAATACGGCAATGTGACGCTCACCGTCGGGCAGAAGCTCAACGTTGATCTGGCGCTGCACGTCAATGTCAGCGAGACGGTGCAGATTACCGATGCCGCGCCGGTCGTCGAAACGACGCGCACCAATGTCAGCGGTTCGGTCGGTGAAAAGGCGGTGCGTGACCTGCCCGTCAATGGCCGCAACTTTCTGGATTTCGTCACGCTCACGCCGGGCGTCGTGCGCGACCCGCGCCAGGGCGATCTCTCCTTCGGCGGGCAGAAAGGCACGCTCAACAGCCTGCTGATTGACGGCGTGGACAATAACAATATGTTCTTCGGCCAGGCGCTCGGACGCACCGGTTCGGGCCGCGCGCCCTATCAGTTCAGCCAGGATGCCGTGCAGGAATTTCAGGTCAACACCAACAGCTTCTCGGCTGAATTCGGACGCGCTGCCGGGGGCACGATCAACGTCATCACCAAATCAGGCACGAACGACTTTCACGGCTCGGCCTTTGATTTCTATCGGGACCGTTCGCTCAACGCCAATTCGCTCGTCGCCGACCCGCAGCGCGGCAACGCGATGGTGCCGAACTTTGGCCGCGTGATTGACCCGGCGACGGGGCAGGCGGTCAAAGTGGAAACCAAACCCTCGTATCACTTCAATCAGTTCGGCGGCACGCTCGGCGGGCCGATCAAACGCGACCGCGCGTTTTTCTTCTTCAATTACGACGGTCAGCGCAACACGCAGCCGAACATCATCAGCCTCGGCGCGCTGCCGCCCGCGCCGCAGAATCCGCCGACCCAGGCCGACAGGGACGCGGCCAATGGGCTGGCGAAACTGCTGCCGCTTGCGGGCAATTACACGCGCGGCTTCAATCAGGATGTTTACCTCGGCAAAGTGGACTGGCAGTTGACGGCTGAAAATCGCCTGGGCTTCCGTTACAACCGGCAGAATTTCACCGGGCGCAACCTCGAAAACAGCGGCGCTGTCAGCGCGCAGGAACACAGCGGCAACAGCCTCGTGACGACAGACACTTTTACCGTGTCGCTCAACACGGCTTTTTCAGCGC
>CAYWDW010001074.1:0-1691 GCA_964457105.1 uncultured Heliobacteriaceae bacterium | reverse complement strand
AAATCAGCGTCATGCCGTAAAGCAGAAAGGCCGTCGAGAACGAGCCGAGCAGAAAGTATTTCAGCGACGATTCATTGGCGCGCAGGTCGGAGCGCCGATATCCGGCCAGCACGTAGGACGTGATCGAAGAGATTTCCAGCCCCAGAAAAATCGTCACCAGATCGCCGCCCGCCGCCAGAATCAGCATCCCGCAGGTGCCGAACATCAGCAGCGAAAAGAATTCGCCCGGCGGCAGCGCTTCCTCTTTCAGAAACTGCAACGCCAGCAGCACCGCGACGATGGCCGACAGCACGGCAATGCCCGCAAAGAACAGCCGCAGGTGATCGTTGACGATCATGCCGGCAAACGAACTGCCCGCCGGTTCCTGCCACAGCACGACGATGGCGCCGAACGCGGCCAGCAGGCCGATGAGCGCCAGCGCCGCATTGGCGCGCCGCGCACCGTTTTTTGAAAACGCATCCACCATCATCGTCAGCACGCCGACCACGGCGGTGATCGTTTCCGGCAGAATCGCCAGGTAATCAATTTTCAGATCGTTGAGATTGAGTTGCATGTTGTTTGTGGCCTGTTTGAATGCGCGGCTGACCGAAAGTTACCAGTGATTGATGGCATAAGCCGGTTCGCCGGTCAGCTCAAGCTGCAGGAGCGGGCGCGCTTCGCGGTAGCCCGGATCCTCGATGTAACACAGGTTGTCAATTGTGAATTCCCAGTTGAACTGTTCGTGGCTCAGCAGCCACATCAGATTGGGCAGCAGGCTTTGCTGCACATCGCCGGTCGCCAGCGTGAGGCCGGGCGCCCAGTAATCAGGGTGATAACGCTGATCGGCCTGCGTCACCGCCGGCGCCAGTTCGTACCACAGCTTCTGATGGACCTGGAACAGATCGAACCCGCGCACCACTGAGACATCAACCTTCAATGGTTCGTCCATCTGCACCGCGATGCCCGCCGTTCTGACCGTGAACGGCGCCGTCGTGCGCGCCATGCGCCGGATCACCATATCAAGCGCGGCGAAGTCATAATCCGCGGCCAGGTGCAGCGGCAGATGCGGGCAGGGAAACTCATACACTTCCCGCAAATCAAATTCCCGGTCAAACCGCTGCCAGATGTCAGCGACCAGATCAGCGTGATAATCATCCAGCAATGAAACCACACCTTTCATCACGGAGCCTCAGGGTAATGGTGGTTCATCTGTAGCGGCTGCTTTTGCGCTCAGCTTTTCGGTGATTTGAACCTGATTCCTGCATCGGCGACTGAAATCACTGCGCCGCAACTGCTCAGAAAATCCATGCCGAGCAACCCGTCAGCCGGAAGTCCTGTGGGAAAAGTATGGGCAACAGCTGGAAAATCCCTGAGAGTCTGACCGAGACAATTGAACCAGCGCAGCCTGACCACTGGCGCAAGGAAAACGCTGCTGGCTGAAGTCAGTCTCTCTTTCCTGATCGGGTTACTCAGGTCATAGCCCAGTTTGTCAATCACTTCAACCGGGAGAATCGTATAACTTGCGCCTGTATCGAGCAGAAGCTGCATCCTGAATCTGCCGCTTTGCTGGCCACCAAATGTCGCCAGTGTGGTCAGCAGGTTCCGCTGAACGATCAGACTGTAAGGCTTTGATCTTTTCACATCACGAGCGCCAGATCTTCGGGCCACTCACCTGTATATTCAAGCGCAAAGCTGTCACCGGGGGCACCCTG
>CAYWDW010001073.1:0-1707 GCA_964457105.1 uncultured Heliobacteriaceae bacterium | reverse complement strand
GCTCGACAACATTCACGTCGAATATTACGGCTCGCCGATGCCGCTCAATCAGGTCGCCACGATTCACGCGCCTGAATCCTCAATGCTCACCGTGCAGCCGTTCGATCCGTCGCTGATCGTGGACATTGAAAAGGCGATCCGCAGTTCCGAACTCGGCCTCAATCCTGGCAACGACGGCAAACTGATTCGCGTGCCGATTCCTCCGCTGACCGAAGAGCGCCGCAAGCAGATGGTCAAGGTCGTTCACGAAATGGCCGAGGAACACAAAACCGCCGCCCGCAATATTCGCCGCGACGCCAACGACAAGCTGAAAAAGCTGCTCAAGGACAAGCAGATTTCCGAAGACGATGAGCGCGGCGGCCTCGATGACGTGCAGAAGCTGACCGACCAGCACATTGCCCGCCTCAGCGAACTGAGCAAACACAAGGAAGAAGAAATCCTGAAGGTGTAGCGGCAGGGACAAGCTGACAAAAAAGCGGCGCGAGTCTCATGGCTCGCGCCGCTTTTTTTTGCGCCCGTTCAATTCAACTGCAGCCTCAGAGCTGCTCAGGATCAACGCCGAGTTCGCGCAACTTCGCGGCCAGTCGCGCCGCACGTTCTGCTGCCTGCGCCGCCTGATCCTGGGCCTGCGCCGCCTGCTCGCGGGCTTGTGCGACCAGTTCATCAGGCGTGGGAATCAATCGGCCTGCAGCCTCGCACCAGCGCAGCCAGGTATCCTCGCGGCCTTCAAAGATTCCCTGCCAGAGCGTCAGGCCCAGCCCGACTTCGGGCAACATGAAATCGCTGCGGCGGCGATAGCGGCGACCAAAACCGCGCTCATAAACTCGCAGCGGGTCTTCGCTCAACAGTCGCTGCGGGTCATAGACCACGTAATAACTCACATCCATGCGCGCATAGCGCCGCAGTTTCTCGTCCAGTTCCCTGCCGACCTGATTGGAAACGACCTCAACGACGATCTCAGGCGCTTTGCCAAATTCCCAGAGAAAGTATGAGCGATGCTCCTTCGCATACCAGTCACGATGAGGTTCGACATCAAGGCTGACGAACACATCCGGCACCACCGGCGGCTGATTCGTCGAACTGAAAATGCCGATGTTTGCGGCGGCCAGAAACCTGCGTTTCTCTTCCGGCGCGTCTTCATTCGGTGGCGGCGTCCAGGCGCTGTAAAGCGTCTCGACCAGCAGGCGCTGCTGTCTGGCTGAGAAAAGATTATCCACGGGTTCATCGTCCTCGGTGACAATCCGGCTGACGATTTCAGTCAGGTCGGGAAGATTTTCGGCGGCGATCTGTGACATGGTTCCTGCTCCCTGATCTGTCAGGCTGAGACACAGGCAGTGCATTTCAGCACCAGCGCGCGGCTCAACCAGCGATCCTTGTCTGCAAAAAAGCCGGGCGCCGTCACAGACGGCGCCCGGCGTCCCGATGTGAACTGAATGCGGCAGATTATTTCACGACGGTGATTTCTCTTTCAGTCGCATTGTAACCGCCGTTATCAACGACGTTGCCGCTTTTGTCCACGAGTTCAATTTTGACTTTGTGTTTACCGGCCACCCAGCCTGAAAGCCAGATGGGTTCCCACTTGTCAATGTATTGCGGCGCGCTGCCATCAACCGACCAGCGCACACGGTATTCGCCGCCATCGCCCTGCAGCTTCGCGATCGTCAGCCAGAAATCAATCATAATCGCATCGGCGGCCTTGTCCTTGTA
>CAYWDW010001072.1:0-1708 GCA_964457105.1 uncultured Heliobacteriaceae bacterium | reverse complement strand
GTGATCGCCGGATTAGCGATGACGATCATGATTCTGACAATTACAGTGCCACGCTTCGCTGCTTACCGTTCAGCCGCGCAAGGCCGCATTACGGCCTCAGCAAATAAGCAGGCGCAGGGTTGTTGCAGCCAGGTCCCAGCCACATTGCGCCGGATGATCGGCACTTACTACACGACTGAAAACAACTTCAAATCCACGCTGATCCTCAACAACAAAGGCCCGAACCAGCTTGCTGTCACCCCGATTCTGCACGGCCAGTCGGGACAGACTTTCAGCGGCTTGCCCGTCACGGTCAGCGGTGAATCGTCGCTTGAAGTTGACCTGAACGCCATAGCCTTGAGCGCCGGGTCACAGTTCCGCTCCGGCAGTTTTGAATTCACTTACACCGGCAGAATGCTGGAGATGGGCGGCGGGCTGAGGATCATTGATGCCGCGCACAGCCTGATCTTTGACGAACAGTTGCTGGAACCGGGAATGAAATTTTCATCGGCGCAGCTCGAAGCTGTTTATGCCATCCCTTATCAATCTGCGAAAGTGAGTGCGATTGTCACCAACACCTCGGCGCAAATCCTGTCACTCGACGGCAGCGCCACGTTTGCCGGGATCAATGCCCTGCATCCGATCAACGGATTGCTGCGGCCTTACGAGACGCGCGTGATTGACCTGCCGTCGGCCCTGGTCAGGCAGGTCAGCGCGGGCGCCGTCTCGCTCAGCCACAATGGCGAGAAAGGCGCGCTGCTGGCAATCATCCACGTTCAGGAGCTGGCCAGAGGGTTCTCGGCCTCCGTCAACTTCAACGATCCGGCGCAGGGCAAAACCACGCAACTGCACGGCGCGGGCTTACGACTTGGGCAGGTCAGCGGCGACGCGCTCAGGCCCGTGATCGTGGTTCGCAACACCGGCAACAGCCCCACAACCGTGACGACGCGTGTGCCATTTTCAAAACAGGACGGCGAGACCGGAACAATTCCACTGCCGCAGGTTTCGCTGGCGGCGGGCGAAATCAGATTCCTCGACACCACAAACCCGAATCTGAGCCAGCCGGACTTCGCTACCGCCGGGCTGGAACTGGAATACACCGGCGCGCCGGGCAGCGTGATCGCGTCAGCACACAGCGCTTCGCAAAGCGGGACACACGTTTTCACTTTGCCGCTCAAAGACCCGCAGGGCGGAATGAGCAGCACGGGCGGTTATCCCTGGTTCATCAACGGGACGGCCTCAACCGTCGTCTTCATCAAGAACACCACAAACGAGCCGAGGCAGTTTCACCTGACGCTGAGCTATCAGGGCGGCAAGTGGGGATCGAACCTGAAAACGCTCGCCCCCGGACAGACTTATCTGCTGGATGTCAGGAAAGTCCGCGATGAGCAGGAGCAGGGGTCAGATGGCAGCCTGATCCCGCCCGATGTGACGTCCGGCCACGTCGCCTGGAGCGTGCGCGGTGGGACGAAAAAAGCTTTGATCGGTCGGGCGCAGACGGTAGACCTGGCGGGTGGGATGGCCGCCACTTACGAATGCCAGTGCCTCTGCCAGTCCAGTTATTACCAGAGCTACCTGACGCCCGGCAGCGTGACAGGCTTCCCCGGAGACGTTCAGCAATTCCTCGCCAGCGAGGTGGACCGGAACTGCTACGGGACGCTCACTTCTCCCTACACGGTCTATGCGTCCTTCGAGTCAACCAACCCGGACGTGGCGACCTGCTCGCTGG
>CAYWDW010001071.1:0-1713 GCA_964457105.1 uncultured Heliobacteriaceae bacterium | reverse complement strand
TCGCGCTGCGATTGCCCTTCGCCCAATTGTGTATGTGGCTTGGCGTGTTCGATGCCCAGCGTCGCGCCCGTCTCGCTCATCAGCGTCAGCCCCGCCATCGTCTGCGAACGCGCGACATAATCCTGATAATCGGGAAAAGAAAAACGCCGCGCCCGCTGTCCCGGCTCCGCCACGCCGCGCACTTCCACGACGCTCCCCGCGTCTTTCAGCGGCAACGGCTTCAACACCAGCGCATTGAAGACCGTGAACAACGCCGTGTTCACGCCCACGCCAAACGCCAGCGTCAACACCGCAATCAAGGTGAAGCCGGGTTGTTTGAGCAACATTCGCGCGCCATAGCGCAGGTCTTGTAAAAGCGTTTGCATAAATTCTCCTGGAAAGGAATTCGGTAGTCGGAATTCGGAATTCGGCAGCAGCGGCATCCTGTGCCGTTCCACTCCGAATTCCGAATTCCGAATTCCGACTTCCATCTACTCACATCTGAGCGCAATCATCGGATCAACCTTCGTCGCGCGGCGCGCAGGCAGCCAGCAGGCCACGAGCGCCACGCCGATCAGCAACAACGCGATGGCCGCAAACGTCAACGGGTCAGCCGCGCTTACGCCAAACAACAATCCTTTCATCAACCGCGTCAGCGCGAACGAAGCCACCAGCCCAATCGCCACGCCAATTGAGGCCAGCGCGAGTCCGTGTTTCAGGATCAGCCTGATGACATCGCCCGCGCGTGCGCCGAGCGCGATGCGGATGCCGATTTCACTGGTGCGTTGCGCGGCTGAATACGAGACCACGCCGTAAATGCCCACACCCGCGAGCAGCAATCCCAGCCCGGCGAATAATCCAACCAGCAGCATGTTGAATCGCTGCGAAGCGACCGCCTGCCCGACGATCTCTTCCATCGAACGAACCTGCGTCATCGCTATCGTCGCATCCACCGCCGCGATCTCGCGCTTCACCGCATTCGCTAAAGCGCCGGGCGCGCCCTGCGCGCGGATGGTGAAATTCGCAGGCGTGAACGTGCGGACAATCGCCATCAATCGGTCGGGCAATTGCGGGATCGGCACGAAGACGGTCGGCATCGCCGCGCTGTCCAGGCCCATCTGCTTCGTGTCCGCCACCACGCCGACAATCTGGCGCGGCTGGTCGTTCAAGTTGCGCCCGACTGAAAACTGCTGCGCGAAGGGCTGCTGCCCGTCAGAGAAGCGGCGCGCGAAGGCTTCGTTGACGACGGCGACCGCAGGCGCGGAGGCGTTGTCGGCTTCGGTGAACGCGCGTCCCTGCCGCACTGGAATCTTCATCACGTTGAAATAGTCCGGCGAGATCATGCGGAACTGCACGCTGCGAACCTGGTCCGGCTTGTCGGGAAAAACAATCACCGTATTGAACTGCCAGTCGAGCGGCAGCTTGTTGGTGACCGCCGCCGCTTCAACGCCTGGCAAATGGCTGATGCGTTCGAGCGCGTCGCGGTAAAAGGCCGCCGCTTCCTGCGTCGTGTCGTAACGCGGGCCGTCGAGCATGACCTGGCAAGTCAGCACTCCGCGCGGATCGAAGCCCGGCGCGACGCCCATCAGGTTGGCGAACGTGCGCGCCAGCAACCCCGCGCCAACCAGCAGCACCAGCGACAACGCCACTTCGACCACAACCAGCGCGCCTCGGAAACGCCCGCGCGCCAGTCCGCCCGATGGGCCACCTTTGTTCCCGCCCTCTTTCAGCGTC
>CAYWDW010001070.1:0-1727 GCA_964457105.1 uncultured Heliobacteriaceae bacterium | reverse complement strand
GTCACGGCTTGAACTGATGGCTGAGAACGATGCTTCTGATTACGTCCGGCTGGCCGCGCAGGCGGCAGTGCGGCTGATTGGTGCGTCAGGCTGAACCCGGACGCTCGCCTGCTGTTACGGTGTCTCAATGTTTATGTTCAGCCGCGCTGCTGTTTGAGCTGTCTGCCGAATCGTTTGAGTTTCATATTGAGTGTTTGCACGCGCAGGCCGAGCAGCTTTGCGGCTTTGACCTGGTTCCCGCCTGTTTGTCGCAGGGCGGTTTCAATCAGTTCGAGTTCAAAGTTATCCACGATCTGCGACAGGTCAATGCCGTCTGCCGGAATGGCGCGCAGGGCCGCGTGCTGAATGCGAACGGGCAGCAGTTCGGGTTCGATTTTCTGCGGCGCGGTCTGGCTGACGGCGCTTTCAAGCACGGCTTCGAGTTCGTCAATGTTTGATTCCCACACGTATTCAGTGAGCATCTGCATCGCTTCAGGCGCGATTTCGTGCAGGCCTTTGTGCAGTCGCCGGGCGATGCGTGCGGCCAGGTGCTGCGCCAGATACGGAATATCCTCGCTGCGTTCGCGCAGCGGTTTGAGCGTGAAGCTCCAGGGGCGCAGCATTTCGATCAGGCCGAAGGCGATGCGGTTTTCGGCGCACAACTGCGACGGTTTGAATTCAGTCGCCAGAATCAGGCGCGGGCGGTCAGCGTTGGGCTGCCTGCGCCACTGCAGCTCCTCAAAGTGAACCGCAAAACGCTGCTGCAACAGCAGTGGCAACCCGGCCAGTTCATTGACGTAAATCACTCCGCCCTGACAGCTCGACAACAAACCCTGCGCGCCAAACAGCAGTTCGTTGAGGGCTTCGAGATTCAGGCTGTGAACGTTGATTGCCACAAATGGAGCGTCCCATTGTTTGCCGGCCTGGTGCAGCGCGCGGGCGAGTTGTTCCTGGCGCAACCCGCGTTCACCGATCAGCAGCACGGGCTGCTGATGCGTGGCCTGCACGTTGACGAATTGCTTCAGGGCTTCAACGTGCGCGCTGACGCCGGTGAAGCATTCGTAATTTTCGACTGCCAGCGTTTGCGACGAACGCAGCCGCGTCAGGGCCGGACGCGCCCGCAGCCGGTCCGTCGCCAGATTGCCAATGACTGCCTGATTGTTCATAACTGCTCGCATCACTGTCTGTGTTTGAGAAAGACCGGTGAAGATCACGGAAGACACGCGGAACGACAGAAACGACGATCTGACCTGTGTTTGATCCAAAGCAATTCCCGCGTGTCCTCCGTGTTCCTCACCGACTTATTCAGACGTTTTTTTTCTGAGGTATTCGCCATCGAACATGACCGACCACGTTTTGCCTTCGTCGGTGGATTGTTCCCACAACTGGCGCACGCGATCAGTCGTAAGGTTGAAGAAAGTCAGCCGCGTCAGCACGCGCACGCCGTCCGGGCGGCGCTTTTCACCAGCGAGGCGCATCGCGCCGTCCCTGTATTCGCCGCTGAGTTCAAGCAGGCTGCCGCCGCTGCCGACCCAGAGCTGATGCCATTTGCCGGTGGCCGGATTGTAATAGTTCAGGCTTTTGCCCTCGCCGCCGCCGCTGCCCCGCCAGTTTTCAAGCAGGGCACAGCCGCCTGAAACCTGCTGAATGCTGCTGGTGCCGGCCTGCTGACCACCGGCTTTGACGTTCCATTCGCCAATCCAGAAATCGAACTGACGGTGCTCCGGCGCGGTTCAGGCCGGCGGTGG
>CAYWDW010001069.1:0-1735 GCA_964457105.1 uncultured Heliobacteriaceae bacterium | reverse complement strand
GAAAGCCGCCGCCGAGAATGCCTCCGAAGGCCGCCGCCTGAATCCAGAAAGTCGCGGAAAAACCGGCCCCGGCCAGGCTCATCTGAAACCGTTCACTAATTGGTCGCTCCAACTTCAACCTCATGACTTGCATGATTTTCCGGAGTGGAATCCCGCAATTCCAAAAAATCCCCCGCCGTCTCAGCCGGGGCGTGTTTTCCGCGTTCGCTCAAGTAATAGAGGATCGGCACGGTCATTCGCGACAGCAGCAGCGAGGCGATTTCTCCGGCCATCAGCGAGATCGCCAGTCCCTGAAAGATCGGGTCGAAGAGGATGATGAGCGCTCCGACCACCACCGCCGCCGCCGTCAGCATCATCGGGCGAAAGCGCACCGCCCCCGCGTCAATGACCGCCTCCGCCAGCGGCATTCCTTGTTTCAAGCGCAGCTCGACAAAATCCACCAGGATGATCGAATTGCGAACGACAATCCCCGCGCCCGCGATAAAACCGATCATCGAAGGCGCCGTGAAGAACGCGCCCATCAACGCATGCGCGGGCAGAATGCCGACCAGCGAGAATGGAATCGCCGCCATAATCGTCAGCGGCGTTTTGAAGGACTGGAACCAGCCGACGACCAGAATGTATATCAGAGCCAACACCGCCGCAAAGGCTAGCCCCAGGTCGCGGAAGACTTCATAAGTGATGTGCCATTCGCCGTCCCATTTCATCGCGTATTTGTCAGCCATAAACGGCTGCCGCGCGAAGTAAGGTTCCAGCGAGTAACCTTCCGCCAGCTTCAGTTGTTCAATCGCCTCGTTCAATTTCAGAATCGCAGCGACCGGACTCTCTTCGCCGCCCGCGACATCGCCCGTCACGTAGGTCACCGGCATCAGGTTTTTGTGGTAGATGCTTTTTTCGTTCGTCTGCGCGACGATGCGAACCAGTTCGCCGAGCGGGACGAGATTGCCGTGCACGCCGACAACTTTGATTTGTTTCAAGTCTTCAACGCTGGAACGTTCAGCGCGCGGCGCCCGCAGGACAATCGGCAGGTCTTCTTTCTCGCTCGGCTGATGCGCCAGGCCAACTTGCAAGCCGTCAACGGCGATTTTCAAAGTGGAGGCGACCTGTTCCGCTGACACGCCGTTCAGCGCGGCTTTCTCTTTATCCACGACGAACCGATATTTCGGCTGATCGTCTTCGACGTAAGAATCCACATCCACCACGCCCGGCGTCTTGTCGAAGATGTCCCGAATCTGCCTGGCAATCTCGATCTGCCGTTGATAATCAGGCCCGTAAATTTCCGCGACGAGCGTTTGCATCACTGGTGGCCCCGGAGGGACTTCAGCCACTTTCACCCGCGCGCCGTGCTTCGCGGCAATCTGTTGAATCGCCGGACGCGCGCGTTTGGCGATGTCGTGACTCTGCGCGTCGCGTTCGTCTTTGCCCACGAGGTTGACCTGAATGTCGGCGACGTTAGCGCCGCGCCGCAGGAAGTAATGCCGCACCAGACCATTGAAGTTATAAGGCGAAGCCGTGCCCACGTACATCTGGTAATTGCTCACTTCGGGAAGCGTCCGAATGTAATCGCCGATTTCGCGCGTGACGGCGGCGGTTTGTTCGAGCGGCGCGCCTTCGGGCATGTCTATGATGACCTGAAACTCGCTCTTGTTGTCGAACGGCAGCATCTTCAATCGCACGAGTTTCAATGGCGCCAGCGACATCGAAGCGAGTAACAACAGGACGACCCCGATCAGGA
>CAYWDW010001068.1:0-1736 GCA_964457105.1 uncultured Heliobacteriaceae bacterium | reverse complement strand
CGTTGCGCGTGCTGATTGTCGTGACCTATCGGCCTTCGGATATGCTGCTCAGCAAACATCCGTTTTTGCAGATCAAGCCGGATTTGCAGGCGCGCGGGCTGTGTCGGGAATTTCGGCTACGCTCAGGCTGACCTGCTGAAATGGCCGTCTGGTAGAATCAGGGCGTCGTTGAAGAACGAGGGAATTTGATGAAGTATTTCAATACCACCGGGCCGTGCAAGCCTGACATTCACTATATGTTGCCCACGAAGGCACGTTTGCCGGAATTGCATCGGTTGATTGACCAGCAACTGTATTTCGTCATCCACGCGCCGCGCCAGGTCGGCAAGACGACGATGATGATGCAACTGGCGCAGCAACTGACGGTGGAAGGACGCTACGCGGCGTTGCTGGTCTCGATGGAAGTAGGCGCAGCGTTCAATGATGATCCGGGCGCGGCGGAGCTGGCGATTCCTGGTACCTGGCGCGCCGACGCCCGGCATTGGCTGCCGGCGGATTTACAACCGCTCGCCTGGCCGCAGGCAGACGCCGGACAACGCCTCTTTGCTGCCCTCGAAGCCTGGTCGCTGGCATCGCCGCGCCCCCTTGTCCTCTTTCTGGATGAAATAGACGCGCTGGAAAACGGTGCCTGGATCTCCGCCCTGCGGCAATTGCGCAATGGCTTTCGCAATCGCCCGCGCGGTTTTCCGTGGTCATTGGCGTTGATTGGCTTGCGCGATGTGCGCGATTACAAAAGCAAAACGGGCGGCAGCAACAGACTGAATACGGCCAGCCCCTTCAACATCAAAGCGCGCTCGCTGACCATCGGCAATTTCACGGCGGACGAAGTGGCCACACTCTATCGCCAGCATACGAGCGAGACCGGGCAGGCGTTCACGGACGAAGCTGTGGCGCACGCTTTTTATCTCACGCAAGGCCAGCCATATCTGGCCAACGCGCTGGCAAAAGTGGCGGTCGAAGAATTGCAGCCTGATCTCACCCGGCCCATCACGACCAGGGACATCGAACACGCAAAAGAGATTCTGATCGAACGCCAGGAAACGCATCTGGATTCGCTGGTCGAACGCCTGCGCGAGGAGCGCGTGCGCCACATCATCGAGCCGATTCTGGCGGGCAGTTCGTTGAGTGATTTGCCCGCGGACGATCTGCGGTTTGTGCTGGATTTGGGCCTGGTCAGTCGCGCCAGTGGCGGCGGGATTTTCATCGCCAATCCGATCTATCGGGAAATCATCCCGACCGTGCTGGCTTATGTGACACGCGCGTCGTTGCCTGCGATTACACCCGTTTGGCTGAATCCTGACGGCAGTCTGAATCCCGATCAATTGCGGGAATCGTTTCTGACGTTCTGGCGACAGCACGGCCAGCCGCTTTTGAAAAGCGTGCATTACCACGAAATCGCGCCGCACATTGTGCTGATGGCCTTTCTGCATCGCGTCGTGAATGGCGGCGGCTCGCTCGAACGCGAATACGCCATTGGCACGCGACGTATGGATGTGTGTTTGCGCTACGGCGACGTGACGATGGGGATGGAGTTGAAAGTCTGGCGCGACGGCGAACGCGATCCGCTGAACGACGGGCTGGCGCAACTGGATCAATATCTCAACGGGCTGGGACTGGAGACGGGCTGGCTGGTGATTTTCGATCAGCGCAGCGGCCTGCCTGACATCAGCGAACGCACCACGACCGAAACGGCAACGTCACCGGCAGGCCGCGCTATCACCGTCATTCGCGGTTGA
>CAYWDW010001067.1:0-1745 GCA_964457105.1 uncultured Heliobacteriaceae bacterium | reverse complement strand
GCTGACTCAGTGGGCTGATCGGCGGCCTCGGCGCTCGCGTCCGCCTGTGCATCCGATCGGTTCTCCTGAAGGTCCTGTCATAACGGCGCAAAGCTGCCTCGCAGCCTGCGCCCGCTATGATTGCCTGAATGCGCGCCGATTGGAAAGACCGGCTTCGCTTCAGGGAAATTTTTGCGAGGCGGCCAGCAACTCAGTTGATTGACGGCTCAATTAGCAATTTAAGACAAGCTGCAGACTGAGGTCCGCAAACACTGTCGGTCTCACGCAGGGCGGCGGCAACAGCCATTATGGCTGTCCGGCAGTTGTGTGCCTGCCGGACGCCGCCAGGCCTGCGCGAGCGACAGTGCGCCCGGCAACACATCACCACCGATCACAGCACATCGCCCATGAAACGCTCCTCACACGTTCATCCGGCCATCCCTGCCCTGGTGATCGCGCTTTCTTTGCTGACCGTCTTCGCTGAACACCTGCCCGCACAGTTTCAGTCAGTGCTGCACAATCATTCATCGCTCAGTTCACCCATCGCGCACCCAAAGCAGACTGCCGCGCCGCATCGCGCACCGCGCAGGCTTGAGAATTTTGATCTTCGCGCTGATCGTCAGATTCTGTCGCGCATCAGACCCGGCCTTCAGCTCCGCCGTTATTCATCACACGCCGCGCCGCCGGGCCTGTTGCGTGCGCATCCTGACGCGCGGCTGCGGGCTGCGCTGTCGGGCGCACCGGCGCTTGTTTACAGCGCGGCTGAAGCGCTCAGCGCGCCGACGCAGGGCAAGCCCGAAACGATTGCCCGCGCCTTTCTGGCGGCCAATGCTGACCTCTATCGCCTGAATGAACAGGACGTGGCCGGATTGCGCGTCGCGCAGCGCGACTCATCGGCCATCGGCCTGACGCATCTGACACTGCAACAGAGCATCAACGGCATTGATGTTTTCCAGGCGCGACTGACAACGCATCTTGACCGTCACGGAGCTGTCATCGCTACGACCGGCGAACTGATGCCTGATGCGGCAACTTCGATCAACCTGAAAAAACCCGTCCTGACCGTCAACGCTGCCCTCGCGCTCGCCGCCGGTTTTGCCGGAACCGAGCCTGGTCAGGCTTCGCTTTCGGCCACCCCGGTTTCAGGACCGGAACAGCTTCAGACCATTGAGCAGCCCGCCGAATTTGCGCGCGGCGTCAATGCCCGCCTCGTCTTTTTTCCGCTCGCGGCTGATGAACTGCGCCTCGCCTGGGAATTTGAAATCTGGCCGCAGGGCGCTGCTGATGCTTATCTGATAGTGGTTGACGCTGCACGCGGTTCCCTGCTCTATCGCTACAATCTGACCTGTGACGAAGGCAATCCGTTACAACCGCACGGACTGATCTATGCCGGCGACAGCCCGCGCCCCGGCAATCCTTACACGACTGACCATCCGGCCATCGCCGAGCGGCAGGACCGGCCATTTCGCGCTGAACCTTTCAATGGCGCAGCGATCTTTGCGCCTGGCGATCAGCACGCCGACTGGTGGGCCGGAGCCGCCGCCGATTCGCTCGTCAGCAACAACACTGACGCGCACGCCGACCGCGACGGCAACAATCAGGCTGATCTGCCGCTGCTCAAAGCGCCCGATGGCAATTTCAGTTTTCCGGTTGATTTCACTCAGCCGCCTTATCAGGAGGCCAGTCAGAAAGCGGCGCTCGTGAATCTGTTTTACTGGGTGAATCGTTATCACGACATTCTTTATTCGTTCGGATTCACCGAATCA
>CAYWDW010001066.1:0-1751 GCA_964457105.1 uncultured Heliobacteriaceae bacterium | reverse complement strand
CCATTTGAGTTATAAATGCTGAGCCGGATTTTGCGCGGCAATTTCAGTTTCGCCCTGGTGCGCAACTCAGCATGGTCCTGCATCAGTTCCCACAGACTGTCAGTGCTGTCGCGGCTGCCGATGAACAGGCCAGCCTTTTTTTGAATGATGACCGTCTGACGATTAGCCAGGGTGTTCTGATTCTGCGCGGAACGAACGAGGTGAATTTCGGCTGTGCTGCCTTCCGCCGTTTCAATCTCCAGCGAGCCGTTGATGCGGCTGAGGTCAACGCGCGCGCCCGGCGGCAATTCAAACGTCTGATTGATCTCTTCCTTCACGGGCAGGTCGGCGTCATCAGCCTGCGCTGCCTTTTCAGCGTTCGCCCTGGTCGCAGCCGGTTCATTCGTGCTGCCCTTTGAAGCGGCGCGCTGCCGCCCGGCCCAGGCGCCGGCCATCTGCAATCCGATGAAAGCCGCAATCAGCGCGATCACCACCAGCGTCATTCTGGAAAGCTTCATCACAAGTCTCCGGTCGAAATGCCAGCAGACGACCGGGTGACCTGGTTCATTGTCATCCGGTCGTCTGCCTGGGTGAGCTGATGAAGTTTATTTTACCCGGCCCTTGCCGAACAGGTTGCCGAGCATCAACTGACCGGGCATGCTCAGCAGGCTGCCAGGCGTCAGACCGAGCGGGCCGTTTTCGGTGTTCAGCGAAAAGACCATCCGATCACCGAATGAATAAGCATAGGCGAGCATCGCGGGTGTGCCTTCGCCGAGCGATTTCATCATCTGCTTCTGCTCTTCGGGCAGCTTGTCAGCGAAACCGCCCATCCGACGCGCCATCGGTGACACGACGCTGCCCAGGTTGTTCCAGAACAGCGCCGAGAAATTGGCATTGCCATCCTCCGGCAGCGCGGCGCGGAACTTCGCGGAAGCTTTGAGCGTGTTGCCCGATTCACGATACTGAATCGCGCGCTCAACCATCGCCCGGCTCGGCCCTGAGACAAAGTACCCGCTGACATAGGCGTAATTCAGTTCGACTCCGTAATCGAGCGAACGCAGCGTGTAGAAGGTGCGCCCGCCGATTTCGGCCTGTTCCCACGCGACGCCTTTTTTACCGTGAGTCGCGGCCCACCGGTTGAGTTCGTCAGCAACCTTTTCAAGCGACTGCTGCAGGTGCGCCTGATCGTAGACTTCAAAGACCATCTTCCACGAAGGCAGCGGCACGACCGGGCCATCAATGGCAAAGGCGAATTCGCCGCCGAGCGGTGCGGCCAGGTCGTTGCGAATGCTCAGCCCGTGTTCAGCCTCGAACTGCTGAAGCTGTTCGGCAAATTTTGCATCGCTCGAACCGAGCGCGGCAAAAATGTCGTCAACCAGCAGCGCGGGCTTTTTGACCACGAAGGCCGCCACGACGCTGGCTTCAGGCGAAATGAAATCGAGCGCGCCCATCGGATTCGGCGCGGCCAGCCACGACGCCACACCGCGATTCGGTTCGCTGAAAGTCACGACGGCGCGATTGTACGGCCTGCCGTCCTTCTCCTTCAGTTCGGCGATGAAATATTTGAAGCTGGTCAGGCCAAGCTGCTGCGCGAAGTTTTTCTCTCTGGCCGCGCGCGGATTGTCATCGGCTTTGCTCATCTCGCTGGCAATGACGTGCTGCAGGTCAACGGCGATCAGCAAACCTGCGCCTTCGCCGTACAGGCTGGCAATCGTGTCGCGGAACTGACTGTCAGCGCGGGCGGCGCTTTGCGTGGCAGCGCGTTCAGCCAG
>CAYWDW010001065.1:0-1755 GCA_964457105.1 uncultured Heliobacteriaceae bacterium | reverse complement strand
GCGCGAAACTGATCTGGGGCGGCGAGGCCGTCGCCGTGCGTCACGACGGGCGCGCCAATCCGCATCAACTGCTCATCAACGCTGACACGCTCGGTTCCATTGCACAGTTGCGTGACGCGCTGCTTGAAGCTCACCGCGAAAAGTGCGGCGCGACCGATGACCTGCTCATCGGCCTGCAACTGACTCATTCGGGCCGCTTCGCCCGCCCAAATGATCAGCGCAAACTGGAACCGAGGATTCTTTATCATCACCCGCTGCTTGATCGAAAGTTCGGCCTCGAGGCTGACGACGCGCTGCTGACCGATGCTGAAATTGAGCAGTTGATCGGGGATTTCGTCAGCGCTGCCAGGCGCGCGCAGGCCGCAGGCTTTGCGTTTGTGGATCTCAAGCATTGTCACGGCTACCTCGGCCACGAATTTCTGAGCGCCACCACACGCGCAGGCCGCTACGGCGGCAGCTTTGAAAACCGCACGCGCTTTCTGCGCGAAGTCGTCGCCGGCATCAGACGCGACGCGCCGGGCCTGCTGATCGGCGTGCGGCTGAGCGCGTTTGATCTGCTGCCTTTCAAAATGGGCGAGCACAAACGCGGCGTGCCGGAAAGCTTTGAAGGTCGCTATCCGTATGCTTTCGGCGGCGACGCCGACGACCCGTTGCAGATCAACCTGACGGAGACATTTCAGTTTCTCGACCTGCTTGATGAACTAAAGATCAAACTGGTCTGCCTCACGGCTGGCAGTCCGTATTACAACCCGCACATTCAGCGGCCCGCGCTCTTTCCGCCTTCCGATGGTTACGAACCGCCCGAAGATCCGCTCGCCGGTGTCGCGCGACAGATCAGTGTGACGAGTCAGCTCAAGGCGCGTTACCCGCAACTGGCCATCGTCGGTTCGGGCTACACCTATTTGCAGGACTGGCTGCCGCACGTCGCGCAGCATTACGTCCGCACCGGGCAGGTTGATTTTGTCGGTCTCGGACGCATGGTGCTCGCTTACCCTGAGCTGCCTTACGACGTGCTGCACGGCGCGAAGCTGCAAACCAAACGGCTCTGTCGCACCTTCAGCGACTGCACGACCGGCCCGCGCAACGGGCTGGTGTCGGGCTGCTATCCGCTCGACCCGGTTTATAAAAAACATCCGCAGGCTGAATTGCTGAAGGAAGCCAAGCGGCGGTTGAAGAATGGCTGAGCCGCAACCCTGAGGACGGTATGACACAACAGGCTCATCAGCAGATTTATGATGCAATCATCGTCGGTTCAGGCGCAGCCGGAGGCGTGGCCGCGCACGTGCTGGTCAATAAAGGTCTCAACGTGCTGCTGCTGGAAATCGGGCCGAAGTGGAATCCGACAGAGATTTATCACACCGAACACACGTGGCCTTACGAAATGCCTTATCGCGGCTTTGGCCAGCCCGGACGGTACGACGGCCTGTGGAAGATCAACGCTTACACCGAACACCTGTACGTCAATCCGCGTGTTGATAAATATGCCGTCGCATCCGGCACCGATTTTCACTGGACGCGCATTCACGCCGTCGGCGGGCGCACCAACACGTGGGGCCGCGTCAGCCTGCGCCTGTCTGAGGACGATTTCAAACCGAAGTCGCGCCAGGACGGCTTTGGCGAAGACTGGCCGATTTCGTATCACGACCTTGCGCCGTATTACGACAAGACCGAAACGCTGATGGGTGTGTTCGGCACGCGCGAAGGTCTGGCAGTGCTGCCCGATGGAATTTACCTGCCGCCGCCGCCGCTGCCCGC
>CAYWDW010001064.1:0-1766 GCA_964457105.1 uncultured Heliobacteriaceae bacterium | reverse complement strand
GGTGTGTTCGGCCTGCTCACTTCTCCCCTTTCATCCCCTGTGCTATGCTCCCCGGCGACTGTCGCACGGGCAGTTGCCACACCGCAGAATTCCTGATTCTGATCTGAAGGGAGTCACGGCGAATGAAGACAGGATTCGTCCTTTTATCCCACACCAGCATTCATCCCTGCTTGTCAGTTGCTCATCACTCTGCCAGTCCGCTTTCACCACACCGGCAGAAAAAGAAAATCCTCAAAAAACCGCTGACCATCGGCTGACCATTCGGCTGAGTTGAGCTGCGGTCTGATTTCATCTTTCCAGTCGGCAGTTGCAGCACGCCGGTTCATTGCAATCCGTTTTTTCATCTGTGGACCCTGACCGCACAACGGGCACCGGCCTGTTGTCGGTGTGCGGGTGTTCCACCCCTCGACACAGTCCGCTGCGGACTTTAACCAGTCAGTTTGAAAGGAGCCAGGAAATGAAAACTTATGGCACACAGGAGATCAGAAACCTGGGCATTGTAGGTCACGGCGACGCGGGCAAAACGTCCCTCGTCGCCGCCATGCTATTTGTGGCTGGTGCCACCCCGCGCCTGGGCCGCGTGGACGAAGGCACCGCGCCCACCGATTTCGACGAAGAAGAGATTGCCCGCAAAATCAGCCTCAACGTCGGCACCGCTTACGCCGAATACAAAAACGTCAAAATCAACCTCGTAGACACGCCCGGTTACGCCGCCTTTATTGCCAATGCCAAACCCGCGCTGCGCGTGACCGAAACTTCAGTCTTCGTCGTTGACGGCGTCAATGGCGTCGGCGTGCAGACCGAAAAGGCCTGGGAATACTGCAACGAACTGCAACGCGCCCGCCCGCGCTTCTTTGTCATCAACAAACTCGACAAGGAGCGCGCTGATTTTGGCGCGACGCTCAATCAGTTGCGCGACACCTTCAGCATTCATTGCGTGCCGTTCACGCTGCCCATCGGCTCCGAAAAGAACTTTCGCGGCGTGGTTGATGTCATTCGCATGAAGGCCTGGGAATTTGACGCCAATGGCAGGGCCAAAGAGATTCCGATTCCCGAAGACGGGCGCGGGCACATCAACGAAACGCACGAACGCCTGATCGAAGCCGTCGCCGAATCGGACGACACGCTGATGGAACATTTCTTTGAGGCCGGCACGCTGCCCGACGATGAATTCATCGGCGGCATCAAGAAAGCGATTCTCTCCGGCGTGCTGATGCCGGTCTTTGCGACTTCGGCCACTTCGCTCGCGGGCGTCTCAACGCTGATGGATATGGTCGCGGAGTTTGCGCCCTTCCCGTCCGACCTGGGCGCGGTGCATGCGCATCCTGACGCCGATCATCCGGCTGATGACCTGGAACGCGCGGTCGGCGACAGCGAAGCCCCGGCGGCCTTCGTCTTCAAAACCATCGTCGAAAACTTTGGCCGGATCACGGTCATGAAGGTCTTTTCGGGCGTCATCAAATCGGACGCCACGCTGACCAACATGCGCACCGGCACGCAGGAACGCCTCGGCCCGCTGCACGTCATTCAGGGCAAAGCCGTCGAGAAAATCAGCGAAGCCCACGCGGGCGACATCGTCGCGGTGCTGAAACTGAAAGACACCACGACCGGCGACACGCTGTCAGACAAGGCGTCGCCGATCTATTTTGACCCGGTCACATTCCCCGAAGCCTCGATTCATTTCGCCATCGAACCGAAATCGCGCGCGGACGAAGACAAACTTTCCGGCGCAATCAACAAGCTGCTCGAAGAAGATCCGCAACTGC
>CAYWDW010001063.1:0-1784 GCA_964457105.1 uncultured Heliobacteriaceae bacterium | reverse complement strand
TTATTTCCGAATGTTGCGGTCATCTCTCTTCCTGCTTTTTCATCGCTTAACTCAATGCCATTGCCCTGGGCCGTCCCGCGCACTTATGAAGAAGGAGTATGAAGTTAACAAAGCTGATTCTGATCAGTGCCAGTCTGCTGGGCTTTATGATGATGGCCGGAGTTGTGCTTTCAGCCTACGGCCAGACCGCCGATGCAGGCGCACAGTGGACGCTGGCCACACGCACGACGCTGGCCATTCGTTACCCCGATAACAAAAGCTCGTCGGTGGATATGATGGGGACCGGCCTGAATGCCAGTGTGACTGGCCGGGCGGAAGCCAAACGCGCCGATGGCCGCACGCGCATCAAGCTGCGCGTCAACAATCTGACCAATCCGCAGAACCTGGGTTCGTTCTATACGACCTATGTCGTCTGGGCCGTTACGCCCGAAGGGCGGGCCGATAACCTGGGCGAACTGCTGCCATCCAAAGGCAACAAGCGCGAAATCGAAGTCACGACGCCGTACCAGACCTTCGGGCTGATCGTGACTGCCGAGCCTTACGGGCTGGTCAAATATCCCGACCCGGTGATTGTGGCTGAAAACGTGTTGCGCAAGGATACGAAAGGTCATGTCACCGCAAGTAAGATCGAATATCGCGGCGATCCGGGCGTGTTTTATGCGCTCACAGCGGCTCAGCGCACGGCGATGCCGCCCGATTACACGACGCCGCTGGTCGTGCTGGGCGCGCGCCGCGCGGTTGAAATTGCCCGCCGGGCCGGAGCGCAACGTTACGCCGCGGATGAATTGAAGCAGGCCGCAACCAGGCTGGCCGCGCTTGAACAGGTCTGGCCGCTCAACCGGCAGAAAGAAAACAAGTATGCCGGCCAGGCCCGCGAAGTGATGCGCCTGGCTGAAGCTGCTCGCACGCAGGCCGTCGAACGGGCCGCCGCCGCCCGATTGACCGCCGAACGCCGCGCGGCCAGTCGCGCCATCAATCAGGCGCAGACCGAAGCTGACCGCGCCCGCAATCAAGCCGCCCAGGCCGCGCAGCAGGCGCAGCAGGCCGCGCAGCAGGCGCAGCAGGCCGAGCAGCAGGCTGCGGATTACCGCGCGCAACTGGCCCGCAACGAAACTCAACTGGCCCAGGCCCGGCAGCACGCCGCGCAGGCCCGGACCGACGCCGAACGCGCCCAGGCCAGAGCCGAAATCGCCCGCCTTGAAGCTGAACACACCCGCGTCGAGAATGAACAGCTCAAACAGGAACGCGATGAAGCCATGCAACGGTTGCAGGTTTCATTGTCCGCGATTCTGCAAACGCGGCGCGAAGCGCGCGGCCTGATCGTCAGCCTTTCGGACGTGCTGTTTGATTTTGACAAGGCCACGCTCAAACCCGGCGCGAAGGAAAAACTGAGCAAGCTGGCCGGGGTGCTGCTGGCTTATCCGGGCAATGTGCGGATGGAAATCGAAGGCCACACCGATGCAATCGGCTCGGACGAATACAATCAGAAGTTGTCAGAGTCGCGGGCCATGTCGGTGCGCGATTACCTGACGCAGGCCGGAGTCCCTGCCGACACGATTACCGCCGTGCGCGGCTTCGGTAAAACCAGACCGGTCGCGTCAAACGACACCGAGGCCGGTCGGCAGATGAACCGGCGCGTTGAAATCATCATCAATGACGCGACCACTCAGGCCACCGTCAGTCGGCGCTGATAATGAATCCCGGCTGCACCCGGAAGCGGTACAGGGAGCGGTAGCGACCTGGCGCCTGTGAAGGCGGACACCCGGAGGCGCCAGGTCGCTACC
>CAYWDW010001062.1:0-1786 GCA_964457105.1 uncultured Heliobacteriaceae bacterium | reverse complement strand
CTGACCGTTTTCGACGAGTTTCACATTTTCAGCGCCCCCCAAATAGTCAGCGTCGTGAACGCGCTGTTGCTGGTACGAGCTACGCACGGCACGGGGCAGCGCAAGTTTCTATTTCTCTCCGCTACGCCTTCAAAGCAATTGCGTGACAACCTCGAATGCGCCGGTCTCCGTTATGCCGTCGTTGAAGGCGAATATCGCCACGCGCTTGCCAATGAGGTTGAAACCATTGATCTCGACGAATATCGCCGCATCACTCATCAAGTCGCACTGTTATTCGACATCACCTCGCGGCACGACAAAACCGCCGAGCAGTGGTTATGCGAAAACGCAGAAGCAACGATCATCGAGTTTTTCCGCCAGCATCCGGGTTCGCGCTGCGCGGTGATTCTCAACTCGGTCGGTGCGGTCAAACGCTGCGTCAAGCAATTGCGCCCGTTACTGGCGCGGCACGGCCTGACGGTTGGCGAAAACACCGGGTTCTCGACCAAAGACGAGCGCCGCGAGTCAATGACGCAAGACGTACTCATCGGTACTTCGACCATAGACATCGGTGTGGATTTCAGGATCAACCTGTTGATCTTCGAGGCGACTGATGCAGGCAATTTCATTCAACGGCTGGGCCGCTTGGGACGCCACGACGGTTATGAAAACGAGCGGGGCGAAACAATCAAGTTCATGGATTTTCAAGCCTACGCGCTCGTGCCCCAGTTCATTCACGAGCGATTGTTCGCCAAGTGCGACGAAGACAGCGGCGCGCCGCTGCAAGACGGCGCCTGTTATGACCGCCAGACATTTTTCGCCCGGTTGCAGGAAGTCTATCCGCGCGTCAGTGACTTTGAGCGTTACGCGCAACGCTGGGGCGGGCTTCAGTCAGCCTGCGTTTACCTGGTACTCGGCCAAAAAGAGATTAAACCTGTTTACGAAGAGATACGGGAAAAGCTGCGCGCCGATTACGAACTGGCCTTCGGGTTAAATTGGAAATGCCAGATCGCCAGAGTGTTCGCTTACCTGAAAGGCAAACAACAGGATGAGCAGGGTGTGCTGAATGCCGCGCGCAGCTTTCGCGGTGGCGGTGAACTGGAATGCGCGGTGATTGATCGCACAGTCGCAGACTCACAACAGCAATTCAAAACTTACGGGCTGCCGGGCGTGCTGACCAACTGCGTGATTGCGGAAGTTCTCAGCAAAGAGGAGTTCAAAGCGCGTGCTGAGGCCGCCGGACTCAAAATGGATAAGTTCCGCTATTGCCGGTTATTTCTGGTGATCAGCAATTACCGCGACGCGCCAATGCGCTGGCGTTTTCACTTGCAGGAGAATCTAGGCGAGCAAATGGTTGATCGTGTGCGAGCCACCACGGGCGTTTCCGTCATGCTGCTTGATGATCGGGAATTTGAGAACCCCATCAATCGCCATCTGAAACGGCTCAAGCTGGTTTACTACGTCGTCAAGCTTGATAACTTTTCCGCCAAGCGGCGCGGCAGCTTACCCCAGCTTTTCCCGCTCTATTCGCTGACAGACCTGCGCACGATGAGCGATGCGCAACCGAGTTACAGCATTGCCTTTGGTCAGGAAGCCCTGCTGGCCGAGACAGTTTTCTTTTATCTGCAAAAACCACCGCCACTATTGATTGTTTGAGACAGGACAACCCTATGGAAGAAGATCTGACACTGCCATTTGACGAAGACGAACTGAGCGAGGCGTTGGCCGAAGCTGACCGCGACGCAGCCAGCCCTGCTGCAACAACGGTTGCCGAGCCAGAGTTGCTGACAGTCAGGCTCATCCGAGA
>CAYWDW010001061.1:0-1787 GCA_964457105.1 uncultured Heliobacteriaceae bacterium | reverse complement strand
CCTGGGCATTCAGCAGCGGCCCGCTCACACGCAGCGTGCCGGTGACCTGGCCTGCCAGGTTGTTCTCAAGTCCCGGCGCAAAGATCGCCAGCACGGGCGCGAGGTCGAAGTTATTCAGATCGCTGCTGACTTCAATCGGGCGTCCCGGCTGTTGCCATTCGATGCTGGCGGTCACGGGCTGCGGATTGCCGGTCAGATGCGTGGTCAGATCAATGTCAATGCGCCCGCCCGGATTTGTGCGCGCCGTCAGTTTCACTGCGCCTGCGTCGTGGCCGTTGACGGCGACCTGCTGACCCTGCGCGTTGAGTTCAACTTTGAAATCCTGCGGCTGATCGTAATCACCGCTCGCCTGGAAGTTCGCATTCGCCGTGCCGCT
This sequence comes from uncultured Heliobacteriaceae bacterium, assembly GCA_964457105.1. Classification (GTDB taxonomy): domain Bacteria; phylum Acidobacteriota; class Blastocatellia; order RBC074; family RBC074; genus DASRDU01. Next base: position 1,411 of record CAYWDW010001061.1, on the reverse strand, counting down.
CAGTTGCACGTTACTCAATTCAAGCGCCGCTGCGAGGCGCGCGAGATCAACCTGTTCGGCCTGACCCGTGACCTGATACCGGCTGGTCTTGAAATCATAACTGCCGCTCGCCGTCAGGCGACCCTGTGGCAATTTCACTTCAAACTGATTGAGCGTGGCGGTCTGCTGATTGAACACCACGTGAGCCGTGAAGGCTTCAGCGACCTGGCCGACGACTGTGCCGTTGACGAGGCTGATGCTGGCCTCGCCCTGCGGCGCGGCGGGCAGGCCTGTCAGATGGGCCTCGCCTGAAACTTCGCCGGCGATCAGTTGCTGCTGCGTCGGCAATCCGGCGGCGATGAGCAGCGCGTCCGCCTTCATTCGCTCAAGCGTCGCATCCAGGCGGCCTGCGGTGGCGTCCGCGTCACGCGGCGCGGCATAAGTGACTTTGACTGTGCCGCCGTTTTGCGCCGTCAGCAGTCCATTTTCAAAACGAATTTCGGCGGGCGTGAAAAGCAGATGACCGCTGACGCTGCCCAGCGTTTCGTCGTGCAACGCAAAAGTTGAAGCATTGAGGTCGCCTGCGACGGTCGGATTGCTGAGCGGGCCGCTCAGCGTGCCGGTGGAAGTGAAATCGCCGAGCAGTTGCGGTTCATAGGTGGCCATCAACTGTGTGGCCACGCCGAATGAATTGAAGATCGTCTGCAACTCTTCGGCGCGCGTTGACGTGACCGTGAAGCGCAGATTTGAATCGCCGCTTAATGCGAGCGCGCCTGTTGCAGTCACCGTTGACGCCGCGGTGCGCAGCGTCAGTGTGTCGAAGTTGAAGACGCCGCGCTGCGCCCGCGTCGCCACTTCGCCGGTCAGCGGAATCGCTCCGGCCTCGGTCGTCTGCCCGTTGAATTGCGCGTTGATCTCGCCGCTGAGCAGGCGCACCTTTGCGCCCGGCCAGTTGACATCGGCGCGACCCGTGACGGTGCCGGCGAGCGGCGGGCTTTTGACCGCGACGATGGAAAAGATCTCGCTCGTTTTGAGGCCCGTGAAATCGGCCTGCAAACGCGATATGCCACCGGCGAGATTGAAATTGAGCGTGCCTTGCGCCGTGCCACCAGACAGCGAAGTCTTGAAATTGCGCAGCGCGATTTCGTGCCGCGTCACCGCAAGTTTTCCGCTCGTCTGACCGATGCTGATTTTGCCGAGCGCAGCCTGAGTGAGATGCAATTCGCCGCGCGCTTCGGTTGCGCCTGCGCCAAATGTGGCGCTGACCTGGCGCAGCGTGACGCCTGCGGCCCGGCCCTGCGCGGCGCTGAGGCGGCTGACGCTGGCCTGCGACGCGGTCAGTTCGGTGCGGCCCTGCTGCAGCTTGCCGTTGACTGCCACGATTGACGCATCGCTGACGCTGAAGGCCCTGGTGGTCACGGCGCGGGCGCGG
>CAYWDW010001060.1:0-1794 GCA_964457105.1 uncultured Heliobacteriaceae bacterium | reverse complement strand
AAGGAAATTGACGTCAATTGCGGCTCGGCGCTGCTCAGCGGCAAAGTCATCAAAGTGGAAGGCCCGATTCTGCAACTTGAAAAAGACGGCGCAATCTTTTACGTCAATATTGAAAAGATCGTCGCGCTGATGGAATCACGCGAGAAAAAATCATCAACTCCGCCCGGCTTTGTTCTGAAAACCGGATGACCATCCCCACACACTGCACACCCGACGGTCGCTGAAAGCAAAGCCCTGCCCCGGCTGAAATGTTCGGCAGCGCCGCGCGATTGCATAGCCAAAGCCTCCTGGCCGGAGTATACTTTGGCGCGTTTTGTTGACCTGCAGCAAAGATCCCTGACAAATGACAGATTTTTTCCGGCTTCTGTCTCACAGGTGTGCTCCAAAGACCTGTGAGGGGCTGTCATTGTGTTGCTGCATATTTCAGAAGCAGACCGAACAAGCTTTGCCCCCGAAGATAACTACCCAGTGGGAAGCAGTTAAATAACCGACTTATGAAAATAGCAATTCTGGGGACACGAGGGATCCCGGCCAATTACGGGGGTTTTGAAACTTTTACCGAACAACTCAGCACTCGGCTCGTCGCGCGCGGCCACGACGTGACGGTTTACGGACGCCGTCATTATTCCACTCAGGGTCGCCGCACCTGGAAGGGTGTCAGGCTCGTCATCCTGCCGACCATTCGCCACAAATACTTCGACACCGTGGTTCACACCTTTCTGTCAGTACTGCATGCCGTGACGGGTGGTTACGATGTCATTCTGATCTGCAATGCGGCCAACAGCGTGTTCGCGTTTATTCCGCGCCTGTTTGGCACTCCGACCCTCGTCAATGTGGACGGACTGGAACGCAAGCGCAAGAAATGGAACTGGCTGGGACAGAAATATTATCTGGTGTCGGAATGGCTCTCGACCTTTCTGCCCTCGGCCATTGTGACCGACGCGCAGGTGATTCAGGACTATTACGCCACCCGGTACGGCAAGCAGTCCGAGATGATCGCATACGGCGCTGAAGTCGCCCGCCGCGCCGCGCCCGAACGCCTGCGGCGTTACAGTCTCAAGCCGAATCAGTATGTGCTATACGTCAGCCGCCTTGAGCCTGAAAACAACGCGCACCTGGTTATTGAGGCTTATCAGAAAGTCAGCACCGAGCTGCCGCTGGTGATCGTCGGTGGCGCGCCTTATGCCGAGGAATACATTGCGCAACTCAAGCGCACCAAAGACCCGCGCGTGAAATTCCTGGGCTTTGTTTTTGGCGAGGATTACCGCGCGCTGCAACAGAACGCTTACTGTTACGTCCACGCCACCGAAGTCGGCGGCACGCATCCGGCGCTGATTGAAGCGATGGGCGCGGGCAACTGCGCGCTGACGCTCGACACGCCCGAAAACCGCGAGGTGATTGGCGAAGCGGGCATTTTGTATAAATCAGCGGATGAACTGGCCGGACAACTCCGGCGCGTGCTGGCCGACGCCTCAATCATCACCGAATACCGCAGCCGCGCGATGAGCCGCGTGCTAAAGCTTTATAACTGGGAACAGATCACCGATCAGTATGAACACCTGCTGGCGCGCCTGGCCGGTTACGAAGCGGTCGCACCCGTCCCCGTGCGGCGCCAGGACACCGGAGTTGGCGACCCTGCCCCGCTGACCTCGCCCTTTGCAGCCTTTGCCGACAACGAGGTCAGTGAAGTCAGAACATCGGCCCGAACCGCCCGAACCCTGCGCTGAAACAAGTGACGCCGCGCCTGATAGGGGTAGGAGGAACTGATTGGCTTCAGTCCCCCCTCCCTCCGAA
>CAYWDW010001059.1:0-1800 GCA_964457105.1 uncultured Heliobacteriaceae bacterium | reverse complement strand
GCCGCGCCCGATCAGGTCCAACGCATTGATGAATCGCACGTCGCCGAAATTCGCCGCATCATCACGCCGCTCGCGCCGCACGAAAGCACCCGGCGTAAACCGAAAAATCCGCGCGCCATTTTTCTGCTCTCGCCGCCGCGTTCCGGCTCAACGCTGCTGCGCGTCATGCTCGAAGGGCATCCGCAGCTTTTCTCGCCGCCTGAACTCGAACTGCTGTCATTCAACACGCTGGCCGAACGTCGTCACTCATTTGCCAAAGATTACCAGATGGTGCTCGAAGGCACGATTCGCGCGCTGATGGAAATCAATCAGTGCGACGCCGACACAGCCACGCGAATGATGGGAGAGTATGAACGACAGCAGATGTCGAGCCGCGATTTTTACCGGCTGATTCAGAACCGCATCGGCGAGCGCACGCTGGTTGACAAGACGCCGGTCTATGCCTTCGATCCGGCGATGCTCGCCCGCGCCGAAGAGATTTTTGACGACCCGCTTTACATTCATCTGGTGCGGCATCCTTACGCGACGATCTATTCGTTTATCGAAGCACGGCTGGATGAATATTTCTTCCGCTACCCGCACCAGTTCGCGCCGCGTGAACTGAGCGAACTGATCTGGCTCATCAGTCACCAGAACATTCTCAATTTCTTCGAGCAGATTCCTGCCGAACGGCAGCACCGGGTGTATTACGAAGAGATCGTCACCGACCCGCGCCACGCGATTGAAGGCCTGTGTAATTTCATGCGCATCGGCTTTCACCCCGACATGCTGGAGCCATACAAGGGCAAGCGGATGACGGATGGCATTCGCCCGACTTCGCAGATGATCGGTGATCTGAAGTTTTATCTGCGGCGCGAAATTGACGCGAAGGCGTCGGAGCGCTGGCGTCGGCATCACAAGGAAGAATTTCTGAGCGAGGTCGGCTGGCAACTGGCTGAACGACTCGGCTATGAACGCGAACCCGCGCAAGCGCGCCAGGTCGCGGTCAGCGCGCCGGCGCCGCTCGATGCGCTGCCGCTCAAACGCGCGGCACGTGATGGCGAACTGCCGCTCTCATTCGGGCAGCAGCGGCTGTGGTTTCTCGATCAGCTTGAACCGGGCAGTCCGCTTTACAACATTCCGTCCGCCGTCAGGTTCACCGGGCATTTGAATGTGGCAGTGCTTGAACGCGCGCTGAGTGAAATCGCGCGGCGTCACGAAGTCCTGCGCACAACTTTTGAAACGGTCAATGGCGCGCCGTCACTGCGCATTGCCGCAACGGGTGAGGTGACGCTGCCGATCACTGACCTGCGGCTCTATCCGGCGGAAGAACGCGAACGGCAGGTGGAGCTGCTGGCCGCCGAAGAAGCGCGCCGCCCGTTTGATCTGGCCCGCGGGCCGCTGCTGCGCACGCGGCTGCTGCAGGTCAGCGAGGATGAACACATCGTGCTGTTCACCCTGCATCACATCGTCGCGGACGGCTGGTCATCGCAGGTGATCGTGCGCGAACTCGGTCTGCTGTACGAAGCGTATCTGAGCAACCAACCGTCGCCGCTCGCTGAACTGCCGATTCAGTATGCCGATTACGCCGCGTGGCAGCGCGAACTGATGCAGGGTGAGCGCCTGCAATCGCAGCTTGATTTCTGGCAGCGCACGCTGCAGGGCGCGCCGCAGCTTGATCTGCCGACTGATCGCCCGCGCCCGGCAGCGCTGACCAATCGCGGAGCGCGGCTGCCGTTCAGCATTTCAACCGACCTGTTTGCGCGGCTCGAAACGCTCAGCCGCCGCGAAGGCGTGACGCTGTTTATGACTTTGCTCGCC
>CAYWDW010001058.1:0-1808 GCA_964457105.1 uncultured Heliobacteriaceae bacterium | reverse complement strand
ATCTGTCATCTGTCATCTCGCTTTCAGCTTCCGAATTCCGAATTCCGAATTCCGACTTCCAAACTCCATCCCGTCAGCCCGCACAGGCCCATGCCGAGCGCATTCGCTGTGCCGTGCAAAGCGATCATCCAGGGAATGTCAGGCCACGCCGCAGGGATGTAAAACCGCAGCCCGTACAACATCGCGAGCGCCATGCCGAAAGTCAGCGATAACGCTGTCACCAGCCACAACACGCGCACCCGCCGCGCCGCGCCGGATTGCGCGGCCAGCCTGAAATGCATGACTGCCGTCAGCCATCCGGCCAGCGCCGTCAGCAGCGCCGCCAGGCTTTCAAATGCGTGAGTGAAACCAAGCTGCGTGGCTGTGATGCCCAGCGCGGTCAACGGAACTCCGGCCATCACGCCTGTCGCGGCCAGACGGCTCAGACCACCCTTCAGCCTGCGCCCGGCCAGCCCGGCGAGCAGCGGCAGCACGAATCCGGCATAGTGAAAATGAATCGCCGTCAGCAGCACAATGACCGGATCAAAACGCAGTGGCCGCGCTCCGAACCGCGCCAGCACAGCCCACACGCCGCCGACGGCCAGAAAGATCAGTCCGGCATCAACGCAGTTTTCTTCAATCTTTGCCAGACCGCGTTGCCAGATGCGCCGCGCTCCGGCCAGCGCAATCAGCAGCGTCACCAGCAGCCAGGGCAGCGCCAGTCCCGCCGCCAGCCAGCCCTGAGCCGGAACGAACGAAATACTCAGCAGCACCGCCGCAGGCAGTTGCAACCGCGTCGCCACTCGCCACAGTCCGTGCCCGCTGCCTTCCGCGCACATCAGCCCCAACGGAATCAGCACGAGCGCCGCCAGCAGCAGCAACAGCATTCCCCATCTGACTTCAAGCGGCGATGAAGACCACAGCGCCAGCAGCGCCAGCCAGACAAGGCCGCCAGTCACCGCTGATGTTGCAGGCTTCAGCATGGCTTTCACTTCCCTTTCGCTACGGCTGCCATCATCGCGGCCAGCGATTCACGCGCAAAGCGGCGTTGCAACCGTCGCGCCAGCGGATAAGCCATTCTGACCAGCGGATGCCGGGGCCGCGAAAAAGCCCGCAGGTCATACCAGACCGCATCATCAGCGCGCGACCACTCAATCAGAAATCGCTCTTCGCCGCATTCGACGTGTTCCGGCAGCGTGCCGTAAGCAAACCCGAAGCGCCGCACCGGCCCGTCTTCATTGATGACATAAACGATGCGACAGGCATTGAGCCACCAGCCGCCATAACAATGCGCCATCATGCCCACCACCGTGCCCGCCACCAGCGGCGCTTCGGGCGGATAAATTTCAGTCCACCCTGGCGGAAACATCTGCCAGCGGCGCAACGCCGCGCAGGCCGCTTCAAACGCCGCTTCGCCGCGTCCTGAACAAACGCGATGGTGATCGCGGTCAAAGCCCGGCGGCGCGCCGTCATCGCGCGTTGCGCCAGCATTCGGATAAGTGAAATCGCACGCAGCCTGCTGCTCAATCAGCGCGGCCACAATCTGGACGGCGGGTCGGTGCAGAAAAAACATCGTCAGTTCCCTGAGGCTGAGCGAATGCGCATCGCCGCCTGAAGCCTGGCAGGAAGTTACACTTTGATGAAGATGCGGCGGCGGTAAAGGATCGTCATCAGCCCCAGCCAGAGCAGCACGTAACTGAGCGCAAAGGCCAGCGAAGCATTGACAGGCGCCAGCCATGTGGCAAAGAGGTGTTCATAGAGAAATGTTTTCAGGTCGCCCGGCGTGCCGTCAATTTTCATCATCGGGATGATGCCCAGCACCCGCGCCA
>CAYWDW010001057.1:0-1811 GCA_964457105.1 uncultured Heliobacteriaceae bacterium | reverse complement strand
CTTTACATACCAGCGCAGGTGTGATTCCCACGGAATGGGTTCCTGGTTGAAGGAATTTGACCTGACCGACGGATCGTTCGCCCATTCCCAGAGCAACCGTGCATCCTCAGGGATGGCAGCCCGAATGGTCAGTTGCTCGGCACCAGTTGATGCATTCATATTCCGGCCTCTTTCCGCTTCATCGCGGTGTGTCCCATCATCGCTGTGACCACTCGCTCTGCCCCGCGCCCGTCAACGATTGTCCGCGCGCGGCTGGCGAGCGACTGGCGACGCGGCAAATCTCCGATCAGTTTTTCCACGGTCTGCGCCAGCCGGTCAGGATTGAAGTTTGCCGCATCACCGAGCAACAATGCTGCTCCCCGCTCCGCTATTCCAGTACCAATCACGCGCTGATTTTCAGCAATAATCAGCAGCACCATCGGAACGCCAAGGAGTGCCAGTTCCCAGCAGCTGCTCCCGGCGGCGGAAATCGCCACGTCAGCCCAGGTCATCAGTGCCGACATGTCAGTCACTGGCGAAAGTAATTCAAAGTCGATCCGGGAATTGCTGATGGCCTCTTCGAGACTTGCGCGATGCGGATTGGTCGGGCCGATGACGATCCGAACGTCCAATCCCTGCGTGTGGACTTGCTGCAACGTCTGAATGATTCGCAACGTAATGTTATCGGGATCGCTGCCACCCATCGTCACCAGCACATTGCGGGCCTGAGTGGCAGGCTCCCGCCGCTGGTCTCGCCGGGATGTAAACTCAGGCCGCAGCAGAACGTAATCGGGGCCGAGCAATAACCTGGCGCCGGGGCCGCAGTTGTAATTCAGCCGGTTAGCGTTGAGGTTCTGATTCAGCAGCACGTCGGCGTGATAATGCGGCAGGTGCGCGTTGTCATCCATCACCAGCAAATGACAGCCGGTCGCCTGAATTGCCTGCTGGTAGCCTGAATCAAAATGATAGCCATCCAGCGCCAGCCAGTGATCGTTCGCTGCTGTTTCGGCTGATCTGATAATTCGCTCCGCGGCTGCCAGTGTTGCCTCCAGGTCAGCGCCATCCGGGTGAGATGAAGGCAATCGGATAAAACCAAAACCTGCTGACTCAATTCGCTCGCGCAGGCCGTCACTTTCGCAACGGCTCAGAAAGGTCGCGCTCCCGTCTGCCGACTGCCACGCCTGAGCCAGAGCCAGCGTGCGCATCAGATGCCCTGTTCCAATCCGGCTGTCGGCGTCGGCGCGAACGAGTAGTTGATTCATCGGGCAGGTGACCAGGTTTCGATTCCCTCATTCAGGCGCACAACCTCAGGGTGTGTGCGTACGTAAGAGAGCATTTCGCGGTAAGGGACTATCCGACTCCCCAGATCGAGCGCCTCGTACAGAGTACGAACCATCTGCAAATCTTCCGGTGTATCCACCGTCCACCGCAGGTCGGAGTTATCGTCAACATCAACGACCTCACGGCAGAGGAATAACTCCGGGCGTTCGGCGCGGGGCACAATCGTGACGTGTTCGCGCGCGGCAGGTGATTTACCCAGCCGATCCATGCGCAACAGCGTGTCCATAAAGAAAGCTTCGATATCGAGTCCGCGCGGGTAGCTGCGCTGTCGCACGTTGCTGGCATAATCGCACTCAGCCGCATTCCCGGTCAGTTCCGTAATGACCTGCCCGGTGACCTGCGGATCAATCAGCGGGCAGTCAGCCGTAGACCTGACGACCACTTCCGCCTTTGCCTGCGCTGCTGCGCCAACGAAGCGTGACAACACATCCTGCTCGCTGCCCCGGAACCACGCCACCCCTTCACGCCGCGCCAGTTCGACAACCGGCGTG
>CAYWDW010001056.1:0-1813 GCA_964457105.1 uncultured Heliobacteriaceae bacterium | reverse complement strand
GCCGAAGTGCAGCGCCTCGCGGCTGAAGAAGCCGTCAAACCTTTTCATCTGACGCACGGGCCGCTGCTGCGCTTCTCGCTGCTGCGGACGCGCCCGGATGAACATGTCGCGCTGCTGACGATGCACCACATCGTTTCTGACGGCTGGTCGGCGGGCGTGTTCATGCGCGAGCTGTCGGTGTTCTATCACGCCTTTGTCAATCAGACCGCAGCGCACCTGCCGCCGCTCAAGGTGCAATACGCTGATTACGCGCACTGGCTGCGCGCCTGGCTGCGCGACGCTGAACTCAGCCGACAGCTTGCTTACTGGCGGCAGAAACTCGGTGATGGTTCAGTCGTGCTTGATCTGCCGACCGACCGCCCGCGCCCGGCAGTGCAGACCTTTCGCGGTGCGACGCAATGGCTGCGGCTGCCGCGTCAATTGCGCGACCGGCTTGAAGCGCTGAGCCGCCGCGAGGACGCCACGCTCTTTATGACTTTGCTCGCGGCGTTTCAGACGCTGCTGCATCGTTATACCGGACAGACTGACATTCGCGTGGGTTCGCCCATTGCGGGCCGCACCCAGGCTGACACCGAAAGCCTGATCGGCTGCTTCATCAATCCGCTGGTGCTGCGCGCCGATTTCACGGGCGATCCGGTCTTCACTGCGCTGCTCAGACAGGTGCGCGAAACGGCGCTGGAAGCTTACGCGCATCAGGATCTGCCGTTTGAAATGCTCGTCGAAGCGTTGCAGCCCGAACGCGACATGAGCCATGCGCCGCTCTTCCAGGCCATGCTGGTCCTGCAGAACGCGCCGATGCAGCCGATTGAACTGCCCGGCCTGCGCATCAGCGAGCTGAAACCTGATCGCGGCACTGAAAAATTCGACCTGACGCTCTTCATCGAAGAAGAAACAGACGGGCTGAAGCTGGGCTGGAGTTACAACACCGATCTGTTCGATGACGCCACCATCACCCGCCTGGCCGGGCATTTCAACACGCTGCTCGCGGGCCTCGTGGCAGCGCCTGGCGAACGTGTGTCGCGCCTGCCGCTGCTCGCTGAAGCTGAACGACAGCAGGTGCTGATTGAATGGAACGACACCGCCACCGACGACCCGGACGCGCCGCCCGTGTCGCGCAGCTTTGAGGCTCAGGCCGCGCACACGCCTGACGCCATCGCCGTGGTCTGCGGCGAGACAAAGCTGACTTACCGCGAACTCAACGAACGCGCCAATCAACTGGCGCATTACCTGCAACGCCTCGGCGTCGGCCCCGAAATGCTGATCGGCGCGTGTCTCGACCGTTCGGCTGAAGCCATGGTGGCCCTGCTCGGCGTGCTGAAATCGGGCGCCGCCTGGCTGCCGCTCGATCCGCAGGCTCCGGCTCAACGCCGGGCCTTTCTGCTCACCGACGCCAGGGCGCAGGTGCTGCTGACGCAATCAGCCACGGCTGATTTCAGCTTTGAGATTGACGGGTTGCACATTGTCAGGCTCGACGCTGAACGCGACAGCCTGGCGCAGGAAAGCACTGAGAACCTCGCCAGTGAAATCGCGGGCGATCAGCTTGCTTACGTGATTTACACCTCAGGTTCGACGGGCAAACCCAAAGGCGTGATGATCGAACATCAGCCGTTTGCCAGGCACATCCGCGATGCGCAGCAGCATTACCGGATTGATCAGCGTGACCGCGTGCTGCAGTTTGCGGCCTTCACCTTCGACCCGTCACTTGAACAGACTTTCACCGCGCTGACCTGCGGCGCCACGCTGCACCTGCGCGCGGGCGAAGCGCTTCCGGCGGCTGAATTCAATGAACAACTCGTCCGCGAAGGTCTGACGA
>CAYWDW010001055.1:0-1815 GCA_964457105.1 uncultured Heliobacteriaceae bacterium | reverse complement strand
TTTCATGCAGCCCCGCATTTCTGATGACATAAACAAACAACGCCAGCCCGACGAGGAGCGAAATCAGAGTCAGGGCGCGCGAATGTCTTTTCATCAGGAAAACAGGCTTACTTTGTTCATGCTTATGTGGAGCGTTATTCAGCCAGAAGTGTCAACGAAGAGTGGAGTCATCGCGTTGCTCCGGCAAGCCGTAAAGATAATGATCAATGTTGATGGCGAGGTCTGCCAGACCGGTCTCTTCAGCAATCTCGGCCAGATTCCAGGCAGGATCGCAGGACTGATCGGCTGAACTCACAATTGTCAGGTGAACCTTCTCACCCTCCGGAAGGAGGATCCGGCTGAGCGGGCGAAAGACCCCATTTTCATAAACTGCTTCGACCGATTCACTCATCTTTGCCTCCCTTGGATCAATGTGCAATGGCGTGGACGGTACAGTCCGCGCCCGGTTGCCTGACACGCAATTGCAATCTGAAAGCGGAACTCTTTTCTCAGCTCATCCGGCTGACTATTCGTAACTCAGCGCCTCAACCGGATCCTGCCGGGCTGCGCGCATGGCCGGATAGAGCGCGCCGAGCAGGCCGCTCACCAGACCACCGATTGAAGCCTTGATGATGTAACCCGGCTCAAGCTCAACCGACATGCCGCGCCGCAGCAGAAACCACCTGGCCAGCAGCGCCACCGCCAGCCCGCCCAGCACGCCGAGGCCGCTGATCGTCAGAGCTTCCTTTTCAATCACTCCGGCAATGAAGAGCTTCGAGGCGCCGAGCGATTTGAGAATGCCGATCTGCCGCGTTCGTTCGCTCACGGTCGTATACATCGTCAGCAGGATGACCAGCATGCTGATGACGACCGCCAGTCCGGCCACCAGATCGAGAAACACATTGAAGCCTGAAAACCCGCTCGCAAACAGGTTCGGCAGGTCGCGGGTGAACAGAATGCGAAACTCACTGTTCTTTTCCAGAATCCGCTGCGCGACGGCCTGCTGTTCATCCGGGTTCTGACATTTCACCAGAATCATCGAACACCTGTCGGCAGCTTCGCGTGCTGCCTGCATCGTCGAGAGCGGCACCTTGATGCGCGCCGAAGCGGGCGGATCGTAAACGCCGATGATCTTCAGCTTGCGACCCAGCCCGTCAATCGTGTCCCCGATCTTCCGGTTCTTTTTCGTGGCTTCGACTGAATCCACAATCGCCACATCGCCGCTGGCGGGCAGCGCCTCGCCCTGAATGATTCTGATGCCGCTGACTGCCGCGTATTCATTGAACTCGATGCCGTCAATCTGCCGCAGCCCCAGCCCCGAATCGCCTTTCATTTCGAGATCCTGTCCGACCGCCGTCACGCTTTTGACGCCGGGAATCGAACGAATCTGATCGAGCACCTCCATCGGAATCGAAAGCGGCAGCGAGGTCGGTGAAAGCGACTGCTGCGAATTGAGCCGCACCATAATTTCCGCGCCGACCTGCGCATCGCGTTCACCCCGCTCGCGCAGCATGCCGCGCACCAGGCCGACGGTGAGCACCACCAGAATCACGCCGACCGCCACGCCGGCAATGCTCGCCGCCGTGCGACCGGGATGATGTGTGAGATTTGAAGCAACCAGATTGTTCATACAGAAGTTTCAGCCACGAATTAACACGAATTTTCACGAATTGATCAGCGATTTCTCAACGTGCAATTCGCTCGAATTGCAAACTCTCTCTGCCAAAATTGATGAGCAGGGCCAGCCTGTGATTTGTAGCTTTCAGATAATTCAATGCCTGTGCCTTGTTCGCGCTGGTGAGATCAGCAACAGCCTTTATCTCAACAATGATCTTA
>CAYWDW010001054.1:0-1815 GCA_964457105.1 uncultured Heliobacteriaceae bacterium | reverse complement strand
GGGCTGCTGGATGGATTCAGTCGGCGGCGTGCTGTTCGCCTCGCCCTTTGCGGCTTATGGCGTGCTGCGTTCGACCGATGAAGGGCGCACCTGGCAATACGTCAACACAGGTTTTGACGCGCGCTGAGGCATTCGCTGGTTCGCCGATGGCGGCACGCTTTACGCTGGCACGCCCAACGGCGTGTATGTGAGCAACAGCCTGATCAATCGCGCGGCAACGGTTTCAGCCGCCAGTTTCGCGCCGCGCATCGCCGACAAAGCCATCGTCGCGGCCTTCGGCAAGGAGCTCGCCGCGCGCACGACGGACGCTCCGGGCTTGCCGCTGCCCACTGAACTCGCAGGCACAACGGTCAGGGTGCGCGATGCGCTCGGCGTCGAACGCCTGGCGCCGCTGTTTTTCGTTTCCGCCGAACAGGTCAATTACCAGATTCCCGCAGGCACGGCGGCAGGTCTGGCCTCGATCACCATCACCAATGCCGACGGCATCGGCGCGACGGGCGAATTCAACGTGACGGCGACGGCGCCCGCGATCTTTACGCTCACCGCCAGCGGCCAGGGCGCAGCGGCGGCGATTGACGCGCTGACCGGAGCCGCCGCGCCATTCAACGCAACGCAGGAGAACGGACAACCCAACATTCTCGCCGTCTACGGCACCGGCCTTGGCGCAGACGCCACCGACCTCAATGCCAACGTCAACGCCACAGTGACGGCCACGATTGGCGGACGCGCCGCGACGGTGCAATACGCCGGGCGCGCGCCGGGTTTTGTGGGCGCGAATCAATTCAACATCACCTTGCCCGCCGGACTGACGACCGGCAGTTATCCGCTGGTCATCACGCGCGGCGGCGCAGCGAGCAATGTCACAACGGTGGCGATCAAATAAAGGACTGGCAAAACCAGATTCTTCGCCTGCGAAAAATGGACCAAGTCGAGCTGACAGCAGCTTTCAACCGGGTGTGCCCCGTTTCAGTCACGCCGCAGCGTTTGGAGTGCGGCAGCCAGCAGTATCGCCAGTCAGTCAACATCCCAACAGGAGATAAGCCATGAAAAGCAAAATGAAATGGTTTCTTTTGACAGCCGCCATCATCGCGCTTTGCGCGTTCTCGTCATCAACCTTCACTCATCTGAAAGTCCAGGCTCAGGATGAACACAATCTGTTCGGCGGGCCTCCAGGCCGGGGGTGCTGCGCCCTCGTGTCAGGCCAGGGCAGTGGAAGCAGCGACGCCTCAGGCGCCTTTGTGGTGGACGCGGACTTCAATCTCAGTGGCGGGCAGTTTGGCGGCGCCTTCGGGACGCGCGCCCTGCAGATCAAATCCACTGCACGGCTGATCGCGCAGGAGCCGCCTGATGCCGCTGGCGTAATCAAGGTCATTACTTCGCACGTCTGGGAAGTCAAATGGCAAAGCGATGGGGACGGCGTTTGCGAACCCGGCGAAGATTGTATGGTGACACTCGACCGCGCGGCGCTTATTCCGACTGCAACGCCAGGCCTGATGGACCTGCGTTCGGTACTCGCCATTTCAGACGGTCAGGGCCGTTTCGCCAAAGCCTGCGGCAAAATTGACGGAACCACCGGCGAAGGCCAGATCAATTTCGCCGCGACGCCGCCGACAGTCTGGTGGAAGTTCAGCGGCGGACATCTCTGCAAATGCCCTTAGATCGGTTTTCAAATCAGTTGACGGATCAGCCACAGAGAACACAGAGGCCACCGAGCAGGTTAATCAGCCTCTGTGCCCTCTGTGTTCTCTGTGGCTAACCATCCACGCAATTGCAAACCGATCTAGGCAGCGAGCCAACCTCACCGGCTGGCCACAT
>CAYWDW010001053.1:0-1815 GCA_964457105.1 uncultured Heliobacteriaceae bacterium | reverse complement strand
GGTAATCACTGCGGCATCATTTTCAACGCGCGTGGACACAGTCAGACTGCCGCCGCATCTCGATGGTCGTGTCTCTGATCATCACGCTGTAAGAATCACGATCCAGCGCCAGATCGCCGCGCACGACGCGGCCCGGCGCAATGTCTTCGGTTCTGATGACGCCGCTGCGCCGCATCACGCTTTTGACGCGCGCTTCCAGTTCACGCGGGCTGAAGGGTTTCGGCAGGTAATCATCCGCGCCGCCTTCGAGTCCGGCAATGGTGTGTCGTTCGTCGTCCTTGCGCGTCAGAAAGATGATCGGTGTGCTGACGTTCTGCTGCCGCAGGTTGCGACAGACTTCAAAGCCGTCCATTTTCGGCATCATCACATCGAGGATGATGACATCGGCTTTTTTCTCGAGGCCGGTGCGATAACCGGCCTCGCCGTCCTGAGCTTCAAGCACTTCGTAACCGACGCGCCGGAAATACTCCGCCACAAGGTAACGGATCATGGCGTCATCTTCGACCATCAGAATGGTAGCGGTACGATCTGTTTGCATGGTCATACTCCTTAACTTTATGGCTGCTGCCATTTCGTCATCATCAGCGTCATCAGCACCGCCGCCGTCAGCGCATTGACGGCAATGCCCGTCATCGCCGTGCCCCGTCGGCTGCGGCGCGAACAGACTGACGCTACGCCGACCGCCATCCCGATCATCGCCAGGTGCAGATGACCGCGTGAGAGCAGCGCAGCCAGACTGTCCGGCCACTGCCACACGGCGGTGAAATGCAGGCTCAGCAGAATGATTTCGGTGATCGCAATGAACAGTGACAGCAGCGGCAGCAGCGGCATTTCAGCCATCGCCGCGCTGAAAGAAGAACCGGCTGAAAAGCGATCTGAAACAGCGGCGGGATGTTCGACATCGTACAGGTATTCAAACTTCTGATACCTTGAAAACAGCATCAGGCCCCAGTAAAGCTGAAACGGCACACCGAGCGGCAGATGGCCTTTGCTCAGCAGCGATGAATTCAGACCACAGAGATTCATCACCGCCGCCCAGACCATGCCGAACCCGAAGATGATGAACATCGCCGGTTCTGACAGCCACCACGCACCCGCGCCAATCAGCGCCACCGTCAGTCCCCAGGTCGGCTCCAGCAGGCCGGGGTAAGCAAAGCTCAGCAGAAACGTCAGCGAACCGGTGGCCAGGCAAAAGCGGCCCCACGTGCGCAGGTCACGATTCATCGCGTGTCGTGCCGCTGACGGCTGAATGCCGTAACTCTCGCGCAGCGATTTCACATAAGGCAGCAGCTCGTGCCGTTTGTGATTTACCGTCAGTTCATACCTGCGCCCGTCAGCAAACAGCGCCACCGCGCCGACGCGGTACATGCGTTCGGCTTCGAGCCAGGAAATCCCGGCCAGCGGAATTTCGCGTTTGATGCGCGTCTGAGACAACACCTCTTCAGTGCGCAGCGAAGTGTCGGAACCGGTGAAATCAATCAGTCGGCGTCCGGCAAGCTGCCGCGCCAGGCGGCGGACTTTTTTGAGCATCAGCAGCCGGTGCGTCGTAAAAAACCAGGCCTGGTTATTGACGCCGATCATCAGCGCCAGCGGCAGTTCATCAGCCTGCGCCGCCGCGGTCTGCTCAGCCGCCCGGCGCAACTCAGCGGTTGCCACCTGCGGGTGCTGATTCAGACTGTCCAGGATGCCAGGTGAGGTCATAAATCTGACTGCCTCCGTCTGCGCCTGCCGGGCGCGCTCTGAATCAGCATGCAGAGCAATCACCGAGCCAGTCAGTCAGTCAGTTTGAATGGTCTTGTCGGCAGTTATTAATTC
>CAYWDW010001052.1:0-1818 GCA_964457105.1 uncultured Heliobacteriaceae bacterium | reverse complement strand
CTGTCATCTGTCATCTGTCATCTGTCATCTGTCATCTGTCATCTGCCATCTGCCATCTGCCATCTCGCTTTCAGCTTCCGACTACCGAATTCCGAATTCCGAATTCCTCCGCTCGCACTCACGTCAAACTCGCTATAACCCATTTTCTGAATTACCGGAGGGAAAAGATGTCAGTTCGAATCTTCGTTCTCGGCGCGCTCAGCGCCACGACTCGCCGTTTACACACCAACAAAGACCGCCTGATTAACTGGCTGCTGCTGCTGGCCTGTTTCACCTGCATTTTTCTGAGCCTGCTGATTGGCTGGATCAGTCTGCGTCCGGCAGCGGCGGCCACCTGCAATCCGCCTAAATATCAGGGCTACGTCAACTCCTGTTCAGGGCTGCGGCTGTTGTGGCTGCCCGGCGCTTCGAGTTCGCTGATTGATCACTTTGAACTCAAACGCTACAAGACAGTGATTGCGACTAACCTGCCAGCCAATTCCAACGGCTACTCTGACCTGCAGGGCTGCGACTTTGCGGCCTCCTACGAAATCATTCAGATCATGAAAGACGGCACTCGCTGCTCGACTGTGACGACCGGGATGCTGCCGCATTCGTTCCCCTGCGACAAATGCGTGACCAGCGCCACGATGAAAGTCGTCAATGCCGCATCGTTTGCAGAGGCGGTCGCGCCGTCTTCAATCGCAGCCATCTTCGGCGCGAATCTGACGACCGAAACGCTGACCGCTTTCAATCGCCCGCTGCCCGTCGCGCTCGGCAATACGCGCGTCCAGGTCAACGGGATTGACGCGAAGCTGCTGTTCACCTCGCCGCAGCAGATCAACCTGATTATTCCTGACGACGTGCCGGTCGGATCGGTGCGGGTCGTGGTTTACAGCGCCGATGGCAGCACGCAATCCGGCGTGGTCAATGTCGGCGCGGCGCAGCCCGGCATCTTCACGATGCAGGCCAGTGGCACAGGCGTCGCGGCGGGACTGACCACGCGGGACGGGATTTATTACCAGCCGGTGGGCAGCCTTGACGGCACGGCCAGGCCGATCAGCGTTGGCACGATTGAGCAGCCGACGTGGCTGGTGCTGTTCGGCACGGGGTGGCGCGGGCGCGCGTCGCTCGGCGACGTGCAGGTGCGCATCAACGGCGTGACGTGCAGCATTGCTTACGCCGGGGCGCAATCGAGCTTTGACGGCCTCGACCAGCTCAACGTCAAATTGCAGGAAGCCCTGCGCAACAGCGGCGATGTCGAAATTGAAATCATCGTCAACGGCATCACCGCCAATCGCACCAGGGTGACATTCGGCGGGTAAACAATCTGCCGCATTCTTTTCTGCCTGATTCCTGATTCCTGATTCCTGTTACTGAAAAAGGAATCAGGGAACAGGATTCAGGAATCAGCAGGATGGAGACTCTGCAGGCCGCACGCGGGCTTATTTAATCGCCACTTTGACGGTGTTGGCAGTTTTGCCGTCCACGATCAGCGTGATCTCAACCTCGCCGTGACCGGTCAGGGTGCGGGGAATTTTCACGTTGAGCTGATCGAGTCCGGCAAAGCTGCCCTGATCTCCGGCAAAGGCCACTTCAGCATTCACGCCGCCAATCTTCACGTTCACGCCTGCGAGCGAACTGCGATGACGAAAGCCGGTGCCAAACAGCACCAGAAAAACCTGGTCGCCCTCAGGGCCGAGGTCAATTTTCACCGGCACGAATCGGCTCTGCGCGGCATCGAAGGTCGCCACTGATTCGGTGGTCTGCACGCCGCTTCTGACGCGCAGCACGAAAGCCGCAGGCAGTCCGGCTCCGCTCGCATCGGCAGTGAACAGC
>CAYWDW010001051.1:0-1820 GCA_964457105.1 uncultured Heliobacteriaceae bacterium | reverse complement strand
CCAGTCGCAGATGCGGCGCGGTGAAATGATTATCTTTGGCGAGCGCGGCGCGATAGGCTTGTCCCGCGTCTTCCAATTGGCCAAACTTTTCGTGCGCCAGCCCTTTTTGATAGGCTTCTTCAGCGGTCAGCGTTTCTATGGCCGCGAATTGGCGCGGGATTGAATCGGCGGCAAAGACGACATCGGGATGGCTGCCATCAGGTTGCTGAATGTATTGCGCGAGCAGTTCACCGCTGGCTGCGCGCACTTCCAGCTTCAAAGGCTGACCGCTGATTTGAGGCTGCAATGCAATCTGTGCGCGATAGACATTGGCCGGCGACAGGTTCGCTTGCGCGTTCCAAATCACGGTTGCTCCCGCCATCAGCTTCAGCCGCGCATTGGCGAATATGCCCGTCGCGGTCACGGCCAGTTTTCCTTTGTCGAAATGAAGCGCGACATCGCGGCTCGCGGTCGTCAAGCCGCTCAGCTTGCCCGCTGCAAACCAATACTCCGTCCAGCCATCGCTCTGGCCCGGCTCGATGAATTCGTAATTGCCGTCCCACACGAAACGACCGCTTTGCACTTCAAGATACGGCCCATCGTTGTCGGTGTAATGCTTCATCTGCCGCTTTGCCGCTTCGCCTGTGCCCCACGTCCACGTCTTGACGCCGCGCGCCTGTCGCCGGTCGGCGTAACAGATCGTGCCGTGATCGGCGTCGTAGTCATACGCCGCGATGAAGTTGTCATACACATCAAGCCCAAACACGCCGAGCATGTTTTGATTATTTTTCTGCCAGCTCAAATCCACGCCGTTGGCTATCGGCCACGTACTCAGCGCCGAACTGTCGTGTCCAATCGTGCGCGTCATCGGATAAACAAAGCGCGTACCCGCAGTCGCGCTAATGCCTGCGTTCGTCCACAGCAGGTAACGATTCGGCAGCAGATTGTTGTTGCGCAAGTTAACGTTGAGTTCGATGAACGAACGCCCCGGATGCAGCGTGATGGAAAACGAAAGTTTGTTGCGAAAGAAATGATCTATGTGCGAGAGGATGATCGTCGCGCTACCGTCGTTATTGCGTTTGAGCGCCCACGCCCAACTTTCGCCCGGCCACGTCAGCATATGCGCGTCATACGGCCCATAAACTTCCAGATTGCCCGCCGGCCAGCCGCCGCGCTGGTTGTACAAGGTCGGTTTGATGACGCTGGTGTAATGGAAAATTTCGCGGTTCGCCGTCTTGTCGCGCGCCGACCAGATGCGCCCGCCGAGTTCAGGCAGAATCACGACGCGCAGATATTCGTTTTCGAGCGTGAGCGCTTCGTATTTGACTGGCACGGGCTTACGGCTCATCGCATCGCGGTCGAGCCGCGCGTAAGGATATAACGCTCCATTGCTGGCGGATTTGAAAAGCGGCGCGACCGTTTCCGAACGCGCGATGGTGTAGGTTGGAACTTCGAGCGTGCCACGCGTGAAGGTTACTGGCTGAGAAGTTTGGGCGCTTACAAGCAGCGGAAGGCAGCAGAGCGAAAGCAGCAATCGGAATGTTCTTTCACCGCAGAGGCGCAGAGTTTGCGCAGAGATACGCAGAGAAGAAAGCCCCGCGAGCCTCTGCGAGACCTCTGCACCTCTGCGGTGAAACTGATTTTTATTGAATGGTAATCTCTGCATTCGCTGTTTCTCCGCTGATGACTTCGGTGACTGCAATGCGCCACACGCCTTTCGGATCGTTGAGCGCGGAGCGAAAACGCACGTTGCCCGCGCCATTAACGATGTCACGATTGCCGCCGTAAACGCTGACGACGCGGCCTGCGGCATCGGTCACAACAACTTTGGCGACCGAGCG
>CAYWDW010001050.1:0-1821 GCA_964457105.1 uncultured Heliobacteriaceae bacterium | reverse complement strand
TGTCTACCCGCACAATGTGCTGGTGGAAGTGGCGGCTGAATTCGGCGTGATCGGGCTGGCGTTGTTTCTGACGCTGTGCGTGGTGACGATCAGAAGGGCAAAGCGTTTTCTGTCTGATGCTGCGCACAGGCAGGGCGACTGGCTGATGAATCTGGCTTTTTCATTTTTCATCTTTTCACTGGTTGAAGCGCTGTTCAGTTCTTATATGGGCGGCGATATGCAGCTTTATGGTTCCATCGGGCTGGTGTCAGTCGTTGCCAGGCTGAAAGAACAGGAACAGCCGCGCGGGCAGGAAATGTCCGCAGAGTTTGAGGCCGCGCAGCAGGCGCTGGCCTGATGGCTGCGTGGAGGGACAGATGCGAATTGTCGTTGATGCCACTGCCGCGCTGAGTGGCGGCAAAGTTTATCTGATGCACCTGCTGCGATGGTTTGAGCGCCTGTCACACGATCACGAATTCATCATCCTGCATACCGATGATCTGGGTCTCAGCGAACTGCCGCCGGTCAGTCACCGGATGAGATTCGAGCGGGTTGGATTGCAGGCTTCGCACGCGGGCAACTGGCTGCTGATGAGCCTGCTGAAAATGTGCTGGCGCCTGCTGGTGCTGCCCTGGCGCTTGAAACAGTTGCAGCCCGATCTGATTTTTTCCAACGCCGGATTCGGCCCCGGCTGGAAGCCGAAGCGTTCCCGCCTGGTGCTGGCGCTGCATAATGCGCTGCCCCTGCACGCCGAACTGATTGAGACCGAAGTCGCCCGGTTGCCGCGCCTGCGATTGCAACTGCTGCGTTACCTGCTGGGCCGCACCTTGCGCAACTGCGACGGCGTGATTGTGTTCAGCGAGCACACCCGGCAAAGCCTGAAAGCCTGTTTTGGTGAACTCGCCTGTCAGGTGGCGGTCATTCATCACGGGATTGACTGGCGAGCGGATGAGCCGTCGTCAGCATCAGCCGCGTGGCCTCAGACAAATCTGCGCCCGCCGTATGTTCTGTACGTCTCTCACCTGCATCGTTACAAGAATGTTCTGCGCCTGCTGGAAGCTGTTGCGAACGTCGTCAGAACTCATCCCGCGCTGCAACTGGCGCTGGTCGGAAATGTCGTGGATCAGCAGTATCACGCCGAAATCGAACAGCAGATCAGACGGCTTGGATTGTCGGATCAGGTCAGGCAGCTTCACGGCTGTTCGCGTGACGAAGTGAAAAACATTTACGCCGGTGCGAGCCTGTTCATTCACCCGTCACTGGTCGAGTCCTTTCCTTTTCCGGTGCTGGAGGCGCTGGCGATGGGCGTGCCGGTGGCTGTCTCGCGCACCAGCGCCCTGCCTGAAACTGCCGGGGATGCGGCGCTCTATTTTGCGCCGGACAATGTGCCGGAGATGGCTGAAGCAATGCAGCGCATCCTTGATGATCCCGCGCTGGCCGCAGACTTGCGCGCACGCGGATTTGAACGGGTGCAGCGGCTGTCCTGGGAAAACGCCGCCGCACAGACCCTGCAGTTTTTTGAAAGACTGGCTGAGTCGCCACGACGCGAAGCGGCATAATTCTGAAGCTCACAAATCGCCTGCATCCAGACGGGCATTCTGACTTCATAAGATCATTGAGGCCGCAGCAGACTTCGTCATAAAGTACACCGGATCGCCGGGAAAAGTTGAAGGCCGATTCAGCGGCAGTGACTACAGCTTTCTGTGCTGTCCCGTTTATACTGAGTCGGCAAAGCAGATGCTGAGAATTTCCGGGAGTCATCAATGAACAAGCTGATTCATCGTCCGCGCAGGTTGCGCCGCACGGCGGCGTTGCGCGCGCTGGTGCGCGAAACACAACTCG
>CAYWDW010001049.1:0-1821 GCA_964457105.1 uncultured Heliobacteriaceae bacterium | reverse complement strand
CGACGGCGCGCCCCGGCGACCATTACGGCTTCGCGCTGTGGTCAATGATCTCCTGCTGACTGCTGAAAGCATTTGCCCATCTCGAACAGTCGCACGTTGCGCGTGCCGTGATTGAAATTGTGCGCCAGCGCGCTCAGCAATCCCGCGCACAGCGTCGTGCGCATTTGCGCCTGCCGTTCGTCAATCGGGTTGTTGAGCAGCAGCCGCGCTTCAGCCGACACGGCGCTGAACGCGGCATCGGCTTCAGCATTGACGAAACTGAAACTGACCGCTTCGTTGAAACCCTGCGCAGTCAGCGTCTGCCGCACGGCCCGCCGCTCCGGTTCGCCGGGCAGATAAGCGCCCGCGCCGGCGCTGCCGGGCAGCGTCGTTTTCAGTTTTTCATAACCGCTGACGCGCGCGACTTCTTCAATCAGGTCTTCTTCGACGGCAATGTCAATGCGCCAGGACGGCGCGGTGGCGCGCACCGATTCAACCTGCACATCAGTTTCAGGTGTCATGCCGAGCGCGCGCAGAATTCGTTCAGCCTCGCTCAGTTCAAGCTCCAGCCCGGTCAGCGCCTCATATCTGGCCCGGCGCATCGTCACCGCCCGGCGGACAGGTTTGAGCGGGTACACATCAATCAGCCCGCTCAGAATTTCGCCGCCCGCGATCTCTGCGATCAGCGCCGCCGCGCGATCCGAAGCGATGGGCACGATTTCAGGATCGGTGCCACGCTCGAACCGATATGAAGCCTCCGTCGCCAGGCCGAGCGCCTTTGAGGTCGCCCTGATCTGCGACGGCGTGAAATAAGCCGCTTCAAGCAGCACCTCAGTCGTCGCATCAGTGATGCCCGAATCCTCGCCGCCCTTCACCCCGCCAATCGCCACCGCGCGTTCAGCGTCGGCAATGACCAGCATGTCAGATGTGAACTCGCGCTCCTCGCCATCGAGCGTCGTCATTCGTTCGCCGGGCTGCGCCGCCCGCACAACGATGCGTTGCCCGCGCAACATTTGAAAATCGAAGGCGTGCAGCGGCTGACCGAATTCAAGCATGACCAGATTGGTAATGTCAGCGACGTTGTTGACGCTGCGCTGCCCCATCGCTTCGAGCCGGTCAACCAGCCAGGGCGGCGAAGGCCCGATCTGCACGCCCCGAATCACGCGGGCCGTGTAACGCGGGCAGAGTTCCGGATTGAGAATTTCGACCGCAGTCACTTCGCCTGCGCTGATCGGCGCTTCAGCAAACTTCGCTTCCGGCAGATGAAGCGGTTTACCGGTCAGCACCGCCACTTCACGGGCAATGCCGAGGTGAGACAGGCAGTCAGGCCGGTTCGAGGTGAGATCGAATTCCAGCACGAAATCATCACCGTGCGCTTCAACCGCATCCACCGCCAGCCCCGCCATCGTCAGCTTTGCGGCCAGTTCACGCGGCGCCAGATCAATCTCAACAAATTCCTTAAGCCAGTTGTAACTGATTTTCATAAGGCAAAAAGACTTTCCGATTCCGTTCGGACAAGAGGCAGCTTCAGATTATTCAGGATGGCTGATTTGATCGGTCTCTTTTCATCCCAGAAGATCATGGCGTCGAGGAACGCCTGGGTTCTTTCGGCATGAAGAAAATTCATGACTTCACGCGCCTCATCCTCAGTTTCAAAACCAAGAAAACAAACTGTATCGTCAAAGACTACCGCTCGGTCATCAATCGGCCCGACCAGGCTGAAATCAAGTCGCTTGTACAAAGCGCAGATGGCGACTTTCCAGGGAGCGAAGGTATAAGCGCCAACACCGAAGACTGAAAAACGCGGACTGTCACGATAAATTCTGCTCTTTCTGAAATCGA
>CAYWDW010001048.1:0-1821 GCA_964457105.1 uncultured Heliobacteriaceae bacterium | reverse complement strand
GACAGCCGCGTCAGCCAGTCAGCAACGGGAATCGCTTCAAGCCGGCGCCAGTCAGTCAGCCGCGAGGCATAAAAGATCGTCGCGCCCAGCCGCAGCTTGTCAATCAGCCGCAAGGCCGGAAAGCGCAGAAACTCAGCCGCATTCGAGACCGAATAAAGCTGACCGTTCGCATACACTCCGGTGCGCGTCACAACCCACTGCATGTCAGCTTCCAGCCCGATTTCGCCGAGCAGCCGCCGCAACGCCAGATCAGACAGCAGCGTGACGTGATAATGCCGATCCCAGGTGAGCCGCTCACCGTTCGCCAGTTCAAGCTGCCACGCGCCGGCCAGGCCGCCCCACGAATCCGCGCTTTCAAAAACCGTCACGCGCGCGCCGCGCTTCGCCAGTTCGTGCGCCAGCGTGAGGCCCAGCATCCCGCCCCCGACAATGCCCCAGTTGTCACCACGATTCGACACGCATTCTCCATTCTCCATTTTCCATTCTCCATTACCGACAGTGAGACGAGTCACTGCCGGTAATGGAGAATGGAAAATGGAGAATGTCCTGTTTGCTACCGGCCACTTCTCGCTGTTTTGACGATGGCGACCAGCAGTTTTTTCACCTCCACACAATCGGCATTGATTGAATCGAAGGCTTTTTCGTTCAGCCATCCGCCATCGTGCAGCAACTGCAACCAGTATTCGGTCTCTGACGCCTTTTGCAAGGCGACACTCATCTCCTGAATGAACACCGCCTTTGATTCCGCCTCCTG
This sequence comes from uncultured Heliobacteriaceae bacterium, assembly GCA_964457105.1. Classification (GTDB taxonomy): domain Bacteria; phylum Acidobacteriota; class Blastocatellia; order RBC074; family RBC074; genus DASRDU01. Next base: position 1,067 of record CAYWDW010001048.1, on the reverse strand, counting down.
CGCGGCTTTGACTCGTGCGCCGATGATGGTTCCGGCAGAGAGCAGGGATTTGCTCAGCACAAATTCCTGCTGATCGCACAGGTGCTTGTACAACCGCACGATCCGCAGCGCAAAGCAGTATGACTTTTCCTGGATGACATTCTGACTCATGGCCTACTGCGGCGGATTGAGTTCAAGCACCTGGCCGTCTTTGATTTCATACGGCAGACCGCAGGCGGTGCATTGCACGGCGGCGGCCCGGGGCGGCACGGCCTCGACGGACCAGCGCAGCAGCAGTTGCCCGCAGCGGCAGACGCAGCCGACCGAACGCGCCGGATGCCCGATGACCAGATGAAAATCGGGCACCGACCTGGTGACGAGCGATCCCATCCCGACCATCGCAAAGCGCCCGATGGTCAGGTCGTTGCCGATGGTGCTGCCGGCGCCGATGGTGGCTCCGGCGCGCACCAGCGTCGGCAGCGTGTGTTCATCGGGTTCGGACGGGCGCAGGTGTCTGAGGTCAGTGGTCGTCGCGCGCGGAAAGCGATCATTGGTAAAGATCGTGCCGGCGGCGATCATCACGCCGTCCTCAATGGTCACGGCGTTGCAGATGTAAACGAAGGCATTGATCTTGACGCGATGGCCGATCCTGACGCCATAAGCGATGTAGCTTTTTTCGCCGACGATGCACTCGTCGCCGAGCGTGGTGCCACAGCGAATATGCACGTTGTCCCAGATGGCCGAGCCAGGGCCAATCGTGACCTCCGGCTCAATGATTGCGGTCGGGTGAATGCGGGTCATAAGTTCAGGCCGTCAGTTCCAGTTCAGCCAGCGCGGAGTCTTCACCGGCGAGATACTTTGGGGCGACAGGCGTCCACGTACTGTTTTTAAGGGCCGTGCAGGCCGCTTCAATCACTTCGACCGAGGCCAGCGCATCAGCCGGCGTAATCAGCAGCGCCTCTTCGCCGCGAATCGAGCCGCAGAAATTTTCAAGCTGACTGCGAAAGGCCTGCACCTTGTCGTAACCATCACCAAACGTAATCCAGTCGCGGCTGCTGGCCTGGCGATACCTTGAATTCTTCCAGCCG
>CAYWDW010001047.1:0-1828 GCA_964457105.1 uncultured Heliobacteriaceae bacterium | reverse complement strand
CCATTGACTCGATTGGTAAAGTCGCCCGGCGCGTCCGGCTTGACCAGAAAGTTGAGGAACTTGCTGCCGCGCTGTCTGGCTGTATTTTCATCGAGCAGCAGCGCGACCCCGCCGCCATTGGTCGCAACCCACAAACGTCCATTACGATCCTGCACCACATCGTTGATACGGGAGTGTCCCAGTCCATCCCTGACGCCGTAACTGGTGAAACGATAACCGTCAAAGCGGCTCAATCCGTCGCGGGTCGCCAGCCATAGAAAGCCGCGCGCGTCCTGGTGCATGGCATACACCGTCCCCTGCGCCAGGCCGTCGGCCACCGTGTAATGTTTGACCGGCAGCCGTTCGGCGCGGATCAGAATCACCGCCAGACAGCTCAGCACAAGAGCAGTTATGGCTCGCCCGAATTGACGCACTGTGTGTTTCCCGGCTGGAATACTGCACGGTGAAGTGTGATGGCCGATCCTCGCGGCTGCGCCAGATCATTTCGCCTTCACGTTGTAAGCCGTCAGCGTGCTCTGATTGCGAATGTAAAGCCTGCCGCCGATCACGACCGGATGCGCCCAGCTTGGCCAGCCCTGATCGGGAACCGTGAAGCGGCCTTTTTCACGGTAGCCCTGCGGCGTCGCTTCGGCCAGGCCGACCGTGTTGTTTTCGCCAAACAGATAGAGATGACCATCAGCATAAGTCAGCGAACCTTTGCCGACGCTGCGGTCACGCCAGACTGTTTTGCCGCTATTGAAGTCAATGCAGGTCAGAATCGCGTCAGAAAAGCCGTAAAGATAGCCGTCAAGCAGCACGACGCCGCCGTGATGATTTTTCATGTCGCGGCTGAAATAGACTTCGTCAGCTTTGAGCGTTCCGTTCTGCGCCGTCAGGTTCAGCAGCGCACAGCCCGTGCCGTAAGCCGAAGTGAAGAACGCCTTGTTATCAAACAGCAGCGGCGTCGTGCAGTTGGCCGTGCGATTGGCGGCCTGTTCATACCGCCACATCAGCTTGCCGTCTGAAGCGCGCACGCCGACCGCCGCCCGCGACGTGAAGTTGGCAATCGTGCGCACGCCCTGCACATCGGCCACGACTGCGGATGAATAACCGGCTTCGTCGCTCAGCTCCTTTGTCGTCCAGACGGTTTTGCCCGTCAGCTTGTCGAGCGCAACCATCCCTGCGCCCCTGCCGCCGGGCGACACGATAACCTTATCGCCGTCAATCAGCGGCGATTCGCTGATCAGCCAGTTCGGATTGTCGCCGCCGAATTCACTGAGAATATTTTTCTTCCACACTGCCGAACCGTCAGCGAGCCTCAGGCAGGCCAGATCGCCGTTTTCCGACAGCGCATAAACGCGGTCATCGTCAATCGTCGGCGTGCCGCGCGGCCCGCGCCCGCGATCCTGATCGAGACTGCGGCCCAGCGTCGCGGCCCACAGATGTTTGCCCGTGTCGCGGTTCAGGCAGATGACGAGGCTCGCACTGTCCTTCGTTCCCTGCACCAGCAGCCGGTCCCCCTTGATTGACAGCGAACCGTAGCCGCTGCCGAGGTGCGACACTTCCCAGACTTTCGGCGGCCCGCTCGTCGGCCATTGTTTGAGCAATCCCTTGTCGCTTGAAATGCCGTTGCGCTCAGGCCCGCGCCATTGCGGCCAGTCAGTCGCGTTCAGCGGACTGCCAGCCGTGGCGGGCAGCAGTGTCAAAGCGAGTAACAGCGAAAGCAGACGCAGATGTTTCATCGTGATGCTCCTTTGTCGTGACGAGGTCCGGGTTCCGGCTTACAGTAGCGTGTCGGGTCCAGCACGCGAGCGTCAGCGAGCGCCCGGGTTGCAGTGTCGGGGCGCTC
>CAYWDW010001046.1:0-1829 GCA_964457105.1 uncultured Heliobacteriaceae bacterium | reverse complement strand
CCGGCTCGCGCGAACGACGCCAGGTGGTTTGATAACTGCAGAGTTGAAGAGTGCAGCTTACAAAGCCCGCCGGATCGGCTGATGAAATCTGCGCTCCGCCCTGCTGAATCCCTCCCCGATGAACACAGCAACCCGACAGCCGTCCTGCTTCTTCATGAACGCCCCGTTTTGCCACAACCTCACGGTCGTTTCTGACCAACTCACTGACCGACGAAAGGAACTGTGCGATGAAACTAGAGTTCACCGGAAGAAACTTTACGCTGACACCGGCCATCAAGAAGCATGTCAACGAACATTTTGAGCGGATCGCGCCGGTCCTGAACGGCGCCCTGAAGGCACACGTCATTCTGAGTGTCGAAAAACATCATCGCCATCTGGCCGAAGTCATCATCAACTGGCACGATCACGCGCTAACCGGCAAAGCCGATTCGACTGATATGTATGCGTCAGTCGCCAAGGCGGTAGACCGGATTCGCACGCAACTGCTCCGGGTCAGAGGCAAGATCATTGACCGCAAACATCACGCGGTGGCGGTCAAAAAGGCTGCGCCCGGCCCGATTCCGCCGGTCGTGGCCGACGCTCCCGCCCCGCGCATCATTCGCTCGCGCCGGTACACGGTCAAACCCATGACGCCGGAAGAAGCCCTGCTCGGCATCAACACCAGCCCGGAACAGTTCATCGTCTTTCGCAATGCTGAAACCAATCGCATCGGGGTGCTCTATAAACGCAGTGACGGCAACTTCGGCCTGATCGAACCCTGAAGGCAGTGGTCAGTGGTCCGTAGTCCGTGGTCCGTGGTCCGTGATCAGCAGATGCCGGATAATTCAGCAACTGACCACTGACCACTGCCTACTGACCACTACTGACCACTGACCACTAACCACTGCCTCTATGCTTCCACAACTGATTATCATCACGGGGCTGAGCGGAGCCGGGATGTCGGCGGCGATGAATGTCTTCGAGGATCTGGGCTATTTCTGCGTGGACAACCTGCCGGTGCAACTGATTCCGAGTTTCGTTGCGCTCTTTGACCGCAAGGAATCGGGTATCACCCGCGCGGCGCTCGGCGTCAACATCCGCGAGGGCGAATTTCTCGACCGCTTCCCGCAGGTTTACGCCCGGCTGCGCAGCCGCGATGACATCGAAACCACCGTCATCTTTCTGGAAGCGAGTGACGCGGCCCTGCAGCGCCGCTACAGTGAAACGCGGCGGCCTCACCCGGTCGGCGAAGGCACCGTGCTGGAATCAATCACGCAGGAGCGGCAGCGCCTCGCGCCGATTCGCGCGCAGGCCGACGTGCTGATTGACACTTCGGATCACACGGTTCACACGCTGCGCGAATTTCTCAAGAAACGCTTCGCTGACACCGACAGCGAGGAGCATCCGCAACTGACCATCATCAGCTTCGGCTTCAAGCACGGGGTCCCGCTCGATGCCGATCTGATGTTCGATGTGCGGTTTCTGCCCAATCCGCATTTCGTGCCGGAACTGAAAAATCTGACGGGCAACGACAAGCCGGTCATTGAATATCTTGACCGCAGCGCGGAAGTGAAGGACACCATCACGCGCTTCAACGAGCTGCTGGATTACCTGCTGCCGCTGTATGAACGCGAAGGAAAAAGCTACGTCACGGTTGGCATCGGCTGCACCGGCGGCAAGCATCGTTCGGTCGCCATCGCCAACGACATCGGCAGGCATCTCAACCGCGAAGGCTATCACGCGCGCGTGGTGCATCGGGACGTTAACAAGAAATAGTTGTCTGTGGTCCCGGATCAGTAGTTCGCAAACAAAGTTATCTGACATTTTCCTTTCCGACATTTTCCTTTTTG
>CAYWDW010001045.1:0-1833 GCA_964457105.1 uncultured Heliobacteriaceae bacterium | reverse complement strand
ACATTCTCGCCCTCGATCAGGGAACGACTTCATCACGCGCCATCATTTTTAACCGCGCCGGAGCCGTCGTTCACATCGCTCAGCAGGAGTTTCCCCAGATTTTCCCGCGCGCCGGATGGGTCGAACACAACCCCGAAGACATCTGGGAATCGCAGCTTGAATGCGCCCGCCGCGCGCTCGCTTACACCTGCATCAAAGCCGATAACATTGCCGCCATCGGCATCACCAATCAGCGCGAAACCACCATCGTCTGGGATCGCCAGTCGGGCCGCGCCATTCACAATGCCATCGTCTGGCAATGCCGCCGCACGGCGCCCATGTGCGAAAAACTGCAGGCCGAAAAATTCGACCGCGTGATTCGCCGCAAAACCGGCCTCGTCACCGACGCTTATTTTTCGGGCACCAAAGTCGCCTGGCTGCTTGAGCATGTCAAAGGCGCGCGCAAACAGGCCGAAGCCGGTGAACTCGCTTTCGGCACGGTTGACACCTGGCTGGTCAATCGCCTGAGCGGAGGCCGCGCGCACGTCACCGATGTCTCGAACGCTTCGCGCACGCTGCTTTACAACATCAGGTCGCAGCAATGGGACGATGAAATTCTCAACAGGCTGCGCATCCCCGCGTCCATGCTGCCCGCAGTGAAATCGTCATCCGAGGTCTATGCTGAAACCGCCCCTGAACTCTTTGGCGCAGTCATTCCGATTGCGGGCATTGCGGGCGATCAGCAGGCGGCGCTCTTTGGCCAGGCCTGTTTCAAGCCCGGCATGATGAAAAACACCTACGGCACAGGCTGCTTTATGCTGATGAACACGGGCGAAAAAGCGATGCCGTCAAAGACCGGGCTGCTGACCACCATCGCCTGGCGCGAGAAAGGCCGGACCGAATACGCGCTTGAAGGCAGCGTCTTCATTGCCGGAGCCGCCATTCAGTGGCTGCGCGACGGACTCGGCGTGATCGAAAACGCCGCCGACAGCGAAGCGCTGGCCGCGTCAGTTCACGACAATCACGGTGTCTATTTCGTGCCCGCCTTTGTCGGCCTCGGCGCGCCCTACTGGGATATGAACGCGCGCGGCGCGATCACCGGGCTGACGCGCGGCGCGACGAAAGCCCACATCGTGCGCGCCGCACTCGAAGCCATGTGTTACCAGACCCGCGACGTGATCGAATGCATGCAAAAGGATTCAGGGATCAAAGCCAGAGAACTGCGCGTGGATGGCGGCGCGACGCACAACAATTTTCTCTGTCAGTTCCAGGCCGACATCCTGGGCATTCCGGTCATCCGCCCGGTCGTGACGGAAACGACCGCACTCGGCGCCGCGTATCTGGCCGGTCTGGCCGTCGGCTTCTGGAAAAACGAAAAAGAGATCGCCGCGCAGTGGCAGCAGGAAAAACGTTTCGAGCCGCAGATGAAAAAGAGCGAGCGCGAGCGGTTGTACGAAGGCTGGAAGGAAGCTGTGGCAAAGGTAAAAGTTGACGCCGCTAAACGATCTCATTGACAGCCCTGCTGCATCGCTGTATCTTTCATTTGCGGTTGAGAGGGCTGCCCACGCGGTCCGTTGAACGAAAGTTCACTCGGCTGCATTTTTATTTTCAGTTCAACTCAGCCAATGCACCTGCTCTATCTTGACGATTCCGGCTCAACCGCCAACCAGAATGAAGCATACCTGGTGCTGGGCGGTGTTTCGATTTATGAGGCGCAGGCCGACTGGGTGATTCAGGAAATGGACAAACTCGCGCAGAGCGTAGACCCGATCAATCCGCACCAGATTGAGTTTCACGCAGCCGAGATCTTTTCCCGACGGAAGGCTCCCTGGAACTCAATGTCACGCGAAGAAG
>CAYWDW010001044.1:0-1838 GCA_964457105.1 uncultured Heliobacteriaceae bacterium | reverse complement strand
CCGGCTCAGTCCCTGGCGGGTGCCGATCCAGAGGCTGTGATCTCTGGTTTCACACAGCGCATAAACGTAATCGTGCGCCAGCCCGTCCCGCGTGGTGTAAAAGCGAAACTGCCCGTCGCGAAAGCGTCCCAGGCCTTTTTCAGTGCCGATCCAGATGGTGCCTTCGTGATCTTCCAGCAGTCGCCGGATCCGGGTGTCCGTGAACCCCTCGCGCGCCGTGAACCGGGTGAATTTTCCGTCGCGCAGGCGATTGAGACCGCCGCCGAAAATACCGATCCAGACGGTGCCCTGCCGGTCCTCAAGCACGGTTTCGATGACATCGCTCGACAAGCCGTCCTGCGTGGTGTAGCCGGTGAATTTGCCTTCGCGGTAAACAACCAGCCCGCCGCTCGAAGCAATCCACAACCGCCCGTCCCGCCCTTCAAACAGGTCTGAAATATTGTTGTGCCGCAGCTCCTTCGTGTTTTTCGTGTCGAAGACGGTGAAGCGCAGGCCGTCGTAACGGACCAGTCCTTCCTGGGTGCCGATCCACAAATAACCATCGCGCGTCTGCACGACCGCCTGAATCGTGTTCTGCGGCAGCCCGTTTTCGGTCGTCCAGACATCGCACAACAGCCGCAGATCAGCGTGCGGGCCGGGTTCCGGTGAACCGAAAATGATCGTGGCTGACAGCCATCCCGTCACCAGCAGGAGCATCATTCGGGTCTGGTATTTCATACTTTGGAATGCAGAAAAATGTTGGCCCGCCGGGCCATCCGCAGCTTCAGGCTGCTGTTGAGTTGCGACATAAAGAGTTCAGTCAGGGGCCAGCCAGGCGGGGTTGGTTCAGGTCAGCAGGGACACCAGGTCCGGCCTGGCGAAGCTGCGGGAAAGAAGCCGGGATCAGTCGGGTTCAGGCCGATCCGGCCAGACTGGCCGCATCGCAGTCTGCTTCCGGCGGCAGCGGCGAGGCCGCCTGTTGCCGCATTGTGACGTCACGAATGAATCCGGCAATCCATCGCTGACCGTTGAGGTGCAGGTCGCTGAAGGCCATTTCGACCGGAAATTCATGCCCCTCGCGGTGCCGTGCCAGCGCCCGAAAGCCGCGCCAGTTCTGGCGACGCTCACCGGTCGTGAAGATGCGCTGCATCCCTGCGTCGTGCTGCTGACGGCTTGCCTCTGCCTGCAGCAGGCTGACGTTCTGGCCGATCAGCTCAGCCGGTTGCCAGCCGAAGATGTCAGTCAGCGAGGCATTGGCGTATTGAATGCGGCTCTCCTCATCAATGATGATGACCACATCCGGGGCGCGCTCCCAGAGCAGGCGGTATTTTTCTTCGCTCGCGCGCAACTGCTCTTCGCCCTGGCGCCGGAGCGCTTCGGCCTGACGGCAACTGGTCACCTCGCGCACGGTCGCAATCGTGCCGATGATTTCGCCCGCCACATTGCGATTGGGCGCAAAGGTCGCTGACAGCCAGCAGTCACCGCCCCCGGACGCAGACAGCGGAAAATCAGAGCTGGTGATGGTCTCGCCTTTCAGCGCCCGCAGGTGACACTGCTCCAGTTCAGCCATCAGCAGGCTGGGAATGTTTTCTCTGACGTGACGACCGAGCGCGCGGGTGGCCGCAATGCCGGTCAGTTCCTCCATCTTCCGGTTCCACAGCAGCACGCGCATCCAGCAGTCAGTGACGACAATGCCTTCGCTCGCGCCTGAAATCACCTGTTCGGTGAACCGCCGGGCCTCCTGTAACTGTGCCTCTTTGAGCCGCAGCACCGATTCCGTGCGCTTGCGCGCCGTGATGTCCTTGGCTATGACGACGGCGGCCTCGCGGCCCTGATATTCCAGCAGGCTGGCAAAGATC
>CAYWDW010001043.1:0-1843 GCA_964457105.1 uncultured Heliobacteriaceae bacterium | reverse complement strand
AATTCACCATTGTCCATTCCCTTGCCGCTCAGCTTCAGCGTGTACTTGCCGCCGATGAAAGGGTCAATCTCGATCTGGTAAGGATTCTTCAGCTTGATTGTCTTGATGTCCCGATACTGCCAGCGCCGCGAAGTGTCCAGCCGGTCGGTGGATTCGTAAGCGATGATGTCGTCGTTCACGATCAATCGTCCGCGCGAACTCCGGCCAAAGCGCCGGGTGTATTCTGCGGGAAAGCTCATCTGCTTACTGTCGCTGGCGGCAGCCGCGCCGCTGCCAGCGGCAGCGGCAGTGTTCGTGCCAGGAGCCGCCTGCGACCAGTTAATCAGCGTCACCAGATCGCCTTCGATCAGGCGCAGGCTGAACTGACTGCGTTCGCCCGAACGATCCCGAATCGGTTGTCTGGTGGTAATCCTGACCATCCCGCCATCGCTGGTGATGTTTTGAATCTGGTTGCGCGCGATGGCGAACGACGATTGCGTCTGGTCGTCGTCAATAAACACCAGATATTCTCCGACCAGCGCGACCTTGCCGTAGATGCTGCCGAACGGCACGGATAATTCCGCCTTCTTCACCTCGACGCTGGTTTGCGCCATCACTGCGCCGCTCACGCACAGCAGGATGGCGGCAAGAAAAAGAATTTTGCTTTTCATGTTTTGACAGTTCCTCATTGCTCCTGATGATTGATTGTGATGTAACAACTCCGATTGCCTGATGGAGCCGCCACAAGTTGATTGAAGTCGGCGTCTATCTGCGTGCTTCTTTCTTTGACAGATGGATCCGCCTGCGCCAGGTGTGCGGTGATTTCGTCCCGCCGCACACCTGGCGTGTTTCTTTCACTGCGGCATCGCCGACAGTGTTGATGGTAGTTCTCAGGTTATTGAAAAAGTCGGTCGGATCAGCAGCGCCTGAGCGCTTTGCTGACCGTGCCGGCAGCCGCCTGAGGAACGGTCAGCGAACGACTTCGACTGAACAGTGAGCGCGCATCGCAACGGCAGAGGAGACGCTGCCGATAAGCGTTCGCTCGATCCGCCCCATTCCCGTTGTGCCGACGAAGATGCAGTCGGCGTCGCGGTTTTCCGCCTCCGTGCAGAGCAGGCTCCTGGGGTTTTCCTCTTTCACGACGGAGGAGGTTGCCAGCCCGACCCCCTGGAGTGTTTTGACCGCAGATGCGACAGCTTCCGCAATTCGGGCTTTCTCACCGAGGATCCGTTTCTCAACCTCGATGGCTATCATTCCAGACGTCACAGACGGCGAAATCAGCATTCCGCTGACCACGCACGCCTCACTGCCTTTCGGCCAGTGGCGCGTGGTGATCGCTCGAACCGCCGCGTCAGAATCCGGCGATCCATCAACGCCCACGATCAGGCGCATTGGCGCATCCAGGCTTTTTCTGTCGGGGCGGGCGATGCGCACGGAACAATCGGCCTGGTGCAGCACCTTCAACGACACGCTGCCGAAGAAGAATCGCCCAAGCGCCGTGCGGCCCTGCGATCCGACGACGATCAGGTCCGGCTTCCATTCATCAGACTTCCAGATCAGCATGTTTCCCGGCGAACCTGTCACGGCTTCCGCGTGAATCTGCCAGTCGGGAAAGAGCGTTTTGAGCGTGGCTTTGGCCGATTGCGCCAGTTTCAGAGCTTCATCCTGCGCTTCCGATTCAAACCTGGGAAAGGGTGTCACGACGCCGCCGAGGCTGGCCGGGGCCGGCATCCATTCTTCAGAAACAGAGAACACCATCGCCTCGACTTTTCGCGGCAACCCCGCGCGTTTGAGATCAGCCAGCGCGGCCTCTGCGCGCTCTCCACGCGGTCAGGCGTCGCCACGCGAGCGCCAGACCCGTCCA
>CAYWDW010001042.1:0-1849 GCA_964457105.1 uncultured Heliobacteriaceae bacterium | reverse complement strand
GATGCCGAGCGCCGCGCGAATTTCGCCTTCGATCCGGGCGGCGAGTTCAGTGTTCTCGCGCAGCGTGTTCTTGGAGTTTTCGCGGCCCTGACCAAGCCGCTCGCCTTTGTACGAAAACCACGCGCCCGATTTTTCGACAATCCCGTTGGTGACGCCGAGGTCAATGATTTCACCCACGCGCGAGATGCCTTCGCCATACATAATGTCGAACTCGGCTTCTCTGAACGGCGGCGCGACCTTGTTCTTCGAGATCTTGACCTTCGTGCGATTGCCGACAATCTCTTCGCCGTCCTTGATCTGTCCGGTGCGGCGAATGTCAATGCGCACTGACGAATAAAACTTCAGCGCGCGCCCGCCGGTCGTCGTTTCCGGCGAATTGTGGACGACCACGCCATCAACCAGGTAGGTGTGATTGCCTTCAACTTCGAGGTCAAACCGATGCATCGAACGAGTCTGTGGCTTGACGTAAATTTTCGAGACGCGGGCCGGAACTGCGCGCCGCTGTCTGCGCATTTCAAGCTGTGCCCCGTTGATCTTCAGCGCTCCCGGATCAGGCTGCCAGCGGAACTGACCGCGCAGGCTCGGATGCAGTTTATAAGCAACTGCCGGATGCAGATAAGGCGCGATCATTTCATGCAGCTTCGCTGTCTGCTCCGCCGTAAACCAGAACCCGCGACCATCATCACGCGGCCTGCCAATGCCCATGCGCTCAAACATTGCCATGACTGCCTCACGGTCACTGCCGACCAGCGATTTGTTGTAAAGCACCGCCTTGCCTTTGCCCCAGCGGTTGAAGTTTCCAGCATACGATCCATCATCACCGTACCAGACGGCCACCCCGCGCGCGTCAAGGCGACTGAGCAGCGCGGCTGAAACCTTTCGATCCCCGTTTTCCTGGTAAACCTCCTGGCGCAGATCAGCCAGGGCCGGAAAGGCGAACGTATCAAAGCCGAGACCATTACCGGTAGGCCCGATCTGACGGGCGAACGGGTTGAGCATCTCGTGCTTCCAGCGCAGATATTCTGCCTGCGCCTGGCCGTGACCAACGCGGAAAGTGGCCGTGTGAGTGCCGACCTGTCTGAGTGAACCATCACCGAGCGCACCGCCGAGCAGAAGCTGGCTCTGATCATCGCTGAGCTGATAGTCCGTCACCATTGCCAGCACTTCATCGCCCACGCGCAGGTCGCCTGCCGCGACTTCACCCTGCGGCGTCAGAATCGTGTGATTCGGCGTCGCCGCAAAACGACGACGACCTGAGACGCCGCCTTCGACTTCAAACTGGAGGAAGTAATCAGCCTTGCCGTTATCAAACCAGTTCACGACCCGGCGAGGTTCGATGGCTCCGGTCTGCGGATTCCAGCTCAGCACTTCGACCGGCTTCCGCTGATTGACGATCCGGCCAATCTTTTCGGTCGTGCCATCAGCCAGCACGACGCGGGCGTTGTAATGAAAGCAGCCGAACATAACCCCGATCTTTTCACGAATCTGGTTGATGAAAACCAGGCAGGTGTTGGAGCGGCCCACGATGGCGGTCAGTTTGCGCAGCGCCTGTGACATCAGCCGCGCCTGCAAGCCGGGCAGCGAATCGCCCATATCGCCTTCGAGTTCAGCGCGCGGCGTCAGCGCGGCGACTGAATCCACGACGACAATATCCACGGCGTTCGAGCGCACCAGCGATTCACAGATTTCAAGCGCCTGTTCGCCCGAATCGGGCTGCGACACAAACAGGTCATCAATTGTGACGCCAAGCTTTTCAGCATAGATCGCATCAAGCGCGTGTTCGGCGTCAATGTAAGCGGCGATGCCGCCGGCTTTCCGAAGATTCTGCATCCGATACTCCTTTTCACGA
>CAYWDW010001041.1:0-1850 GCA_964457105.1 uncultured Heliobacteriaceae bacterium | reverse complement strand
GTCGCTACCGCTCCCTGTACTGTTCCGGGCGCACGCAATTGAAAACCGCTATATACACAGGCTTCAAATAATCTGTGTGAACGGCCGGTCAGGTGATGGTTATCATCCGGCGAGCCTGCCGTCGCTGCCCTTGCCGACGCGCGGGCCTTTGTTGTCGCGGGCCGGAGCGTGATTGAGATCAGCCACACGGCGTCCGGTTTCATACACGAGTTGCCCGATGCGCGCCATCTTCTCGAAGTTGATCTTCTCGACGCTGTCGGTGTTGACGTGATAATCGCCGTGCAGGCCGGTGGTGTAAAAAACAATCGGGATGCCTTTGGCCGCGTAGCTGTAATGATCGCTGCGATAGTAAACCTGTTCGAGATCGGCTGGATCGTTCATCTCAAAATCAAGCCGCAGCGGGCGCGCGAGGCTCGTGTTGGCTGCCACCGTGAGGTTATGCAGTTCAGAGCTGATGCGGTCAGAGCCGACCAGGTAAACTGAATTGTCCTCCTCGGCCTTGTCGTCGCGGTCGCGCCCGACCATATCCATATTCAGATTGGCGACGGTCTTGTCAATCGCAATGGCCGGGTAATCGGCGTTGTAACGCGAACCGAGCAGCCCGCGCTCTTCGCCCGCGTGCCAGATGAAAGCGACGGAGCGTTTTGTTTTCGGCCCGGTCGCAAAGGCTTTGGCAATGCCGAGCAGCGTCACTGTGCCTGAGCCGTCGTCATCCGCGCCGTTCCAGATGCGGTCATCAGCCGCGCCCTGTTTGACGCGCCCGACGGCGCCCTGGCGATTGCCGTTGACGACTTCGCCTTCGGCATAACCAACGTGGTCATAATGCGCGCCGAAAGTGACGAAAGTATCCTTCAGCTTCGGGTCAGCGCCTTCAACGATGCCAATGACGTTGCGCGTGAACTGTGTGCGCACGACCCGATAATCAGCATCGAGGTTGAAAGTGAACCTGACGCCTTTGAGCATGAACGAAGGCAGCGGTTCCTGCTTCGCGGCCTTGTCCCTGAGTTCGGCGTATTTGATCTCGGCGTTGCTGAAGAGAAATTCAAAGAACTCATCCTGCGCCGTCACTGCCGGTGGCAGCACATGATCGAGCCGCTGCACCGTTGTGAAATCGGCCTGTTCAAGCCCGCGCCCGCCGGCTGCCGCGCCGCCGGGCCTGCCGCCGAATCCGCCGCCTGCCGGACCAATACTCGCTACCGCCTGCCGCTGATCGGTCGCGTAACGGGCGCGGCCACCAAGCAGACGGCGAAATTGCGGGCTGAGTCCTTTCGGCCCCGCGCCGCCGAGATAAACGACGGCTTTGCCCTTCACATCTTTGCCGGTGTAATCGTTGTGATTAGCGAGCGGCGCGTCCAGCCCGTAGCCCATAAATTCGACCTGATCCACGGTGAAGCTGCGGTTGCCGCCGACATTTTTCGGAAAGGTGATGCCTTCGCCGTCCTTGAACGTTCGCGTCTGGCCGTTCACTTCAACTGTCAGCGTCGAGCGATTGGTGCTTTTGATGCCCAGCACGCGCACGCGCTGAAAGTACGAACCGTTGTCGCCGCCGGGTTTGACGTGCCACGCGCGCAACTGATCGGCAAGGTAAGCCGCCGCGAGTCCCAGGCCTTCCGAGAAAGTGGCGCGGCCTTCAAGCTCATCCGAAGCCAGATATGACAGCCACTGCTTCAGGTCTTCAACCTGAATCGGCGCCTTGCCGGGACGGGCTTTCTGAGCCGGAACCGCAGAGAATGTGAGACTGAGTGTGAGTAACAGGACCAGCGAACTGGTCAGATAACGAGGGAGCATGAGTGATCCTCCTGATTGCTGCGTGAATGGTGATGAGTTCTCAACCCGGCCTGCGCCGGGCG
>CAYWDW010001040.1:0-1856 GCA_964457105.1 uncultured Heliobacteriaceae bacterium | reverse complement strand
TCACCCAGCCGAGGCCGTTGACGTAACTTTGTCCGGCCCACCCGGCAATTCCGTCGTTGCGCTGCGTGAAGCGCGGGCAGTCGGATTGCGGCGCGCTGTTTGCGGGAAAGGCATAGACCAGCGCCGCGCGCTGATTGTCGGCTTCACCGTAGCGCCAGATTTCCCTGGCCTGTCCCCATTCATTGTAGCCGAAGGTGTGGCGCGCCCCGTCGCCCGTGATGATGCGCGTGATGACCGGAATCTGCTGACCGCCGCTCGGCCCGTCCACCTGCAGGCTGCCGAAGTTGGGCGTCATCGGGTGTTCCTGTCCCGGCAGTGAATAATCGAACTGCGCCCAGGTGTATGTTTGCCCATTCCAGGCCTGCGTGATCGAAAGCAGGCGCTGATTCTGGTAATTGAGATTGATCACACGTCCGAGCGTGTCGGTGATCGTGCCCGGCGCGAAAAGCGGGTCTGCGACCGCCCCGACGTTGGCATAGCTGATGGTCAGGAAATTGCCGTTGCGATCTTTGACCTGCGTGCAGCGATACCACCAGTCGCCAGCAGGAATCGTGTAGCGGAACTGTGTCCCGTCGGTCGCATAAAGCGTCATCGTCTGAGTTGACGGGCTGGCGACAAGATAGAGGTACGACGAGTCAATCGCTTCGTAACGGTTGGTGGTGACTTTGCGCAACGCCACGCGCCGCCCGGTCGGCAGGATAACGATGTAGGTCTCAAAGCCGCCAATCGTCGTGGCCGGCCCGCTGATGTCAGGGAAGCCGAGCCGGAAGCCGGGCGTCAGCGTCGGGTAATAATCGTAGTCGAAGGAGATGATGTTCCCGCTGTGTTTGATCCAGACCAGCGAGTTGTAATGGAGCGTGATGTTCAGATCAAGGCCGTTGCGCCCCGGCAGGCTGACGAGCGGCAGGCTCCAGTGATAGTTGCCGGAAAACAAATCCTCGCCGTCGCCGCCCGTGCGGTAACGCGGGTCGAGCTTCGCTTCATCGAGCGAAATGAAGTTCGGCGGCGTCGCAACCGCGAGCGCGCCACCTGCTGTGCCGTTCGGCAATGAAGCCCCGGCCCCGGACGCCGCCAGCAATGAATGACCTGCCGGACTGAACACCGTTGAGCCGGAGAACACGCCCGTCACCGCGCGACTCAGGCGGCGCAGCCAGCCGCCGCGTGGCGCTCCGGCGTGCGCGCTCAGCGGTTCGCGGCCTGGCTGACCGGACGGCAGTTGCTGCCCGACTTTCTGCGCCTTGTCTTTTTTCTCTTTGATGCGCTTGCAGACCACGTCGCGGTAGCCGCAGAGCGTCGGCGGCCTGAGCGCAGGCTGTGGCTTCGCGGGCTTCGGGTTTTTGCCTTCGTCAAGCAACGTGCTGATGTTCGGCAGATCGCGGTAAGGCGGCAGCGGGCGGCTCTGTGCAGGTTTGTTCCGGGCGGATGAGACACTTTGCTGCCGGGCCTGTGGCGTGCTGGTCAGGATCAGCGTGACACAAAGGGTCAGAGAAATAATCCGCGCCGTCAGATCAGTGGCACGAAGCTTGATGGGGGGGGAGTCAGGCTGGACATGGGCGACATTCCTCTCGTGGCTGCGGCGCACCGTTGTGACCGGCCATCACAGCCGGGCGATGATTACTGCTCAGTTATCGAACAACGGTGAAGCGGAATCGTAAGTAAGCTGAGAATAACGCTGAGTACTGCTCGTGAAGACGGGCGAGCTTATAGCTCAGGTGAAGAAGCCGGGTCAAGCGATTTTCAGGAATTAATTTTCAGACTGACAAAGTTTTCTTTCCTGCCGCACACGTTCAGAGATGAATCTCCAGGAGAAATTTCTCTGAGAGGTCAGCTTAACCTGGCTGACAGCTTCATTGAGT
>CAYWDW010001039.1:0-1857 GCA_964457105.1 uncultured Heliobacteriaceae bacterium | reverse complement strand
GCCGACAGCGAGCTTGACCCGAACGAACTTGAAAAATCGCCCGATGAAACTGCCCGATTTGCTGAGCTGCCCGCGATGGCAGGCAAGGCGAAAAATTACGACGGCTGGGGCAAGGATCTGGTCAATTTCATTTATCGCAACCGGACGCTGGACCTGCTCAAAAGCAATTATTACGACCGGTTCTCAAATCACGATGAATCCGAGCGCGAATTTCGCATCCGGCTGCAACAACTCGTGCGCGAAGAGCGCGACACCGAAGTTGAAAAGCTGCGGCAGAAATACGCGCCGAAGCTGGCCACGCTGGAAGAAAAGATCCGCAAGGCCGAACTGGCCGCTGAACGCGAAGCCGCGCAGGCGCAAAGCGCAAAAATGGACACGCTGCTTTCGGTCGGTTCAGCCATCGCGCAATTCGGCATGAGCGCGCTCTTCGGCAGAAAAATGACCAGCGTCTCGAATGTCACCAAAGCCACCTCAGCGGCGCGCAAATACACGCGCCAGCGCGGCCAGTCATCAGATGTCGGACGCGCCGAAGAAACCATTGAAGCTTATACGCAGCAGCTTCAGGAACTCGAAGCCGAATTTCAGGCTGAAACCGAAGCTCTGAAATCCAGAAACGATCCGGCCACCGAAGTTTTCGACCGCGTGCAGATCAAGCCGAAAAAGAAAGATGTGACTGTGCGCCTGGTGGCCCTGGCCTGGACTCCGTACTGGCAAGGCCCCGACGGAAAACTGAAAGATGCCTGAACGTGAGTTTTCATTGAGCCTCGCGGCAACGGTGCAGGACGCGGCGGCTAATAAATCTGAAACCGGCCAGGAAGGGCCGACGTTCAGACTTTCTCACGATTTTTTTCCCGCGGTTGTGACAGGGTGGCGAGGAAAAACCCAGGCGAAGTTCCTGGAATTGAGGTAGAATGCCCAGCGGTTGTTTTTAACGGAGGTACATGACATTGAATTCGACAGTCAGACAGTTGCTTTTCTGGGTAGTAATCGCGGGAGGCGCGTTGCTGCTCTGGTGGACCTTTCACAATGCAAGCAGGACACCTGATACCGAGATGGCTTATTCCAGGCTGCTCAAGGAAGCTGCGGAAGGAAACGTCCGGACAGCGACCATTGAACCTGGCAAAGTTTACGGCGAGTTGAAAAACAACAGCCGATACAAATCAAACATCGTTGGTGACGCGACCCTCAACGACATTGCCAAAGAACTGACCAAGAACAACGTTGAAGTCAAAATGGATCCGTCATCCAGCACCGGGATGTGGATCACTGTGCTGGCCACTTATGCGCCGCTGCTGCTGATTCTGGCCTTCTGGATTTTCATGGTGCGGCAGATGCAATCGGGCGGCAACAAGGCGCTCTCGTTCGGCAAGAGCCGCGCCAAGCTGCTCTCGAATCAGCAGAAGCGCGTGACCTTCAAGGATGTCGCAGGCGTTGACGAAGCCAAGGAAGAATTGCAGGAGATCATCGAATTCCTGAAGGAGCCGCAGAAGTTTCAGAAACTTGGCGGACGCATTCCGAAAGGCGTGCTGATGATGGGGCCTCCGGGCACAGGCAAGACGCTGCTCGCGCGCGCGATTGCAGGCGAAGCCAACGTGCCGTTCTTCTCGATTTCGGGGTCTGACTTTGTCGAAATGTTTGTCGGCGTCGGTGCCTCGCGCGTGCGCGACCTGTTCGAGCAGGGCAAGAAGAACGCGCCGTGCATCATCTTCATCGACGAGATCGACGCGGTCGGCCGCCATCGCGGTTCCGGCATGGGCGGCGGCCACGACGAGCGCGAGCAGACCCTGAACCAGATGCTGGTGGAGATGGACGGCTTCGAGGGCGGCGAGGGCGTGATCGTGATCGCCGCGACCAACC
>CAYWDW010001038.1:0-1858 GCA_964457105.1 uncultured Heliobacteriaceae bacterium | reverse complement strand
GGCCTGGGGGCACAAGGCGATGAAGGATTACATCTTCGATTATGCCCGCGCCGCCGCGCAGAAAAACAGCCAGGCCGGGCCGCAGAAACTTTCCGCCGTCGGCCATAACTGAAGCGGCTCAGTTCAGTGGCGCAGCAACTCCGCGGTTGAGAACCGGTCAAACTCCGCTTTGATCAGACGGTAACATTCACAGCTTTTGTCGAGCAGTCCGGCGCGATTCAGAATCGTCAACTGTCCGCGCGCCTGCCGGATCAGCCCGGCCTTTTTCAGATTACTGATGGCCTGGTTCACGCTGACGTGATCAGCTCCGAGCAGGTGCGCAAGAAAGTCCCGCGACCACGGAAAGCTCGCCGCCTGCCGCCGATCCTGCGAAGCCAGCAGCCAGTTGGCCAGCCGCTGCTCCGTCGTATGAAAACGATTGCACACCGCTGCCTGCGCAAGCTGCGTCAGCAGCGTATGCAGGTAACGCAGCAGCAGCCGCTGCAGCAGCGGGTAGCGCAGGGTCAGCGATTCGAGCACGCGCAATTCAATCTGCCCGGCCCGGCCCGGCCCGTGAACCATCGTGCGATAAGGCAGCTCAGGCCATCCGAGCAGCGCCGCCGCACCAGCCAGGCCTTCATTCCCGACCATCCCGATTTCAATGACTTCACCATCAGCCGTGACTGACAGCAGCGAGACCAGGGCATCCAGCGGAAAGTAAACCTGCGTGATCGGTTCCCAGGGTTCAGACAGCACCTGCCCCGGCACCAGTTCCACCAGTTCCAGCCGGGCCAGCAGTTCATTTTGTTCCGGCGACGGCAGCGCCGCCAGCAGCCTGTTGGTCAGCCACGCCCAGGACTTTTGCCCGAAAGTCTGATGATCCATGCTCATCAAATACCACGCCGCCCTTCCTGCCCGTCAACACTTCCTTGTCAGCCCTGAGCTGACATCAGCGCAGTTATTGCAATCATTGTTCCAGCCTGAGCGACGGCGCTTGAATGACGGAAGGCGGTTGTGCATCTGTCGGCGCTTCAATCTTCAATGCCTGGCGACGAGCGCGAGCAGCCTGCCGCAGGCTTCACGAAAGACGGACGACGGCGCCAGCAGGCTCAGCACTAAAAATGCTTCGCGGTGAAAATCAAAAAAATAACCAGGATGAACCAGGACGCTTTCTTCATCAAGCAGCCTGAGCGTCCATTCTTCTTCGGGAAAAAAGCGCGGCATTTCCACCGTCGCTGACCAGCCGGCCTCGACCGGCAGCAGGCGACAGGGCGAATCCTGCACGGCCAGTTTCAGCCAGGCGTAATTGTCGCGCACGCGGTCGAGAATCTGCGCCTGCATCTCAGCCCGCAGCCTGAACCACGCCGGCAGCGCACATTGCACCGGCGTGTTGACCGACAGAAAAGTATCAGCGATCAGTTCCAGCCGTGCGAGCGCCGGTTGCCGCAACTCCTCCGGCCCGCACGTCACGATCCAGCCAAGTTTCATCTGCGGCAGGGCGAGCGTTTTTGACAGCCCGTTCAGCACAAACGTCAGCGCGGCTGAATCCGCCGTCAGCGCAGGCGCGCGCATCACTTCAGGCACCAGCGCATAATCGGCAAAGACTTCGTCCACAATCAGCGCCAGCCGGTGCCGGGCGCACAGTTCAGTGAGCCGGATGAGTTCGTCAGGTTTGAGGTATGACCCGGTGGGATTGTTCGGACTGACCACGATGACGGCGCGGGTGCGGTCATTGATTGCCTCCCGGACGGAATCAAAATCAATGCGCCACCCGGCAGCCGGGGTCCAGGTCAGTTCATAAGGCCGCAGTTCAGCGCCCTCAAGCGCCGCCAGAAAATCAAAGAGCGGATAACCCGGCTGCGGCAGCAGCACGTTGTCG